>CAZOEV010000116.1:0-7361 GCA_964578915.1 uncultured Lentimicrobiaceae bacterium | reverse complement strand
AAAAAAGCGTGTAATTTTGGGTTGGATCAAACACCAAATCAGGGTTTTTCGGCAGCTGATAAATATAGTTTCTTAGCTGTGTTGCCCATTCTTTATCCGTTCGGCTTTTATCGAAAATGTCGTAGCTTATGGGTGTGCCAAAAGTAATGACGATCTTTTTATCTTTTTGTTTAATAACTTCATCAGCCAAATACAACATCTCAATATTTGCCTTGATACCCAACGATTTACGAAGGTTTGATAAGTTGTAAAATAAGTTAGAGTTTCTGCCTGCAATATGTGTTGGCACGATGTCTCGTTGATATTTTTTTGCCTTCGTCAGGAATGTTTTTTTCCATTCTAAATCATATATTTTGCCACCTTTCTTACGCGAAACAAGTCCAAAAGGAAAATAGCAAATAGTATCGTTTCCTTCAAAAGTTTCATTTAAAATCCTGATGTTTTCCGTATTGCTGCCATGCTTGTTGATAGGAATAAACAGCGGTTTTAGGTTTTCGAGATAAAGCAAAATATCATTGACGGGAAATTGGATGTCAGGACGTTTTTTGCCAACAGCCTGCATCAGCGCAATACCATCGAGTCCGCCAAGCGGATGGTTGGAAGCAATAATAATTCTATCAGAAACAGGAATTTTTTCCAGGCCAATCACCTCCACCTCAGGATCAAACTCTTCCAAGATTGCATCCACAAAATCAAGTCCGAAACGGTGTTTTTCTCTGTTAATAAGCTTGTTGATTAGCTCTTGATGAAGAATACGTTTTAGGTAAGCGTACACAAATCCAGGTATTAGTGCTGATAGCCGTGGATTTTTCTGACTAAATACACGTTCTACATCAATAAAATTGTGATCTCCCTGATGAACAGATTCCTGCGGTTCTTTCATGGTTTTTGTGTAGCTTTTCGTTACAAAAATAGCTAAAATGATAACGTAATGGGCTACAAAATTCACAAGAGCTCCCATCTGCCTGATTTCGTGTTTTTTCCTTTTCGATTGTTAATAAAACTGTTCATTATCAGGAGTTAAGCTTTAATGCCACTTTTTGTATTCTTTTAAAGGCCTTTGCAACAGTTGGTTACGGTGATTTTTTAATTTTATTTTAACTATTTTGTAACATTTGATAACTTTTGTGGTATAAAATGGAGTAATGTGGGAAAAAATGCACTAATTTTACCTCACAAATTGACAATTTTTTGAGCTACCCAATCGGACAATATCAATGTAAGCTGGATGCCAAGGGAAGACTGATGCTTCCGGCAGATTTCAAGGAGCAACTTGGCGACCTTGCAGGGGAAGGTTTTGTGCTTCGGCCAGGCCTCTTTAGCAAATGTCTGGAGCTTTATACGATGAGCGATTGGGTGCAAACGCAGGATAAACTGCGTTCGTTGAATCAATTTGTGCGGTCGAATGTAGAACTTGTACGCAAGTACAATGCCGGAGCCAAAATGGTAAAAGTAGATGGCTCGGGTCGCTTGCAGATTCCCAAAAACCTGATCGAATCAGGTGGCTTGCAGAAGGAGGTAGTACTCACTTCTCTCACTGTCAAAATGGAGCTTTGGGATAAAGCGTCGTACGATGAGGAAATCAACCGCATGGATGAGGACGCGTTCGAAAGATTGGCAACAGAGAAACTGGGTAATACCGACCAATCAAGCTAGAAATATGTATCACAAACCCGTCATGCTTCACGAATCCGTGGAAGGCTTGCAGGTGAAACCTGATGGCCTTTATGCCGATGTTACCTTTGGTGGAGGTGGTCACGCCCGCGCCATCATGGAAAAACTGGGCAATGGTAGGCTGTTTGGTTTTGATCAGGACAAAGATGCACAAGCCAATGCGCTTGCTGATGAGCGGTTTACATTTGTGCCACATAACTTCCAGTATCTTAGGAACTTTGTTCGGATGTATGGCGTTGAACAGCTCGATGGCATTTTTGCCGATTTGGGCGTTTCCTCCCATCAGTTTGATGTTGCCGAAAAAGGTTTTTCTACCCGCTTTGATGGTGTGCTGGATATGCGGATGGATCAAAATAGCACTACATCTGCCGCCGATATAGCAAACACTTACGATCAGGAGCAGCTCACGGCTGTGTTCAGAAAATATGGTGAACTATCAAACGCATGGAATCTAGCCGGACATATTGTGAATTACCGGCAAAGTCATGCCATAAAAACTACCACAGATCTCAAAAATGCCATTGAAAAAAGCTTGCCCAAGCACAAAGAATTTAAGGTGCTGGCACAGGTTTTTCAGGCTTTGCGCATCGAGGTAAATGAAGAGCTGAAAGTGCTTGAAATTTTTCTTGAGCAATGTGCGCCCCTGCTCAAGCCTGGCGGAAGGTTGGTGGTTATTTCCTATCATTCGCTCGAAGACAGGCTAGTGAAAAACTTTATGCGCGCTGGTCGTGCTGATGGCGTGATTGAAAAAGATTTTTTCGGACAGCCACAAACACCTTATGAGCTAATTACCCGCAAACCGATTATCCCTTCAGAAAATGAGATAGAAGAAAATAACAGATCGCGAAGTGCAAAATTGAGAATAGCACAAAAGAAATAAGATGGAAAAAGGAACCAATGAATTGCTAGAAAAGCAGGAAGTGCCTCAGGCAAAGCCGGAAACTAAAAAGCAACGCAGCTTTTTTGGAAGGTTTTTTCTGGATGTGCTTGGCGGTGATTTTTTGGCCTATAGCTGGGTTAGAAGACAAACCAATTTCGTGTTTTTTCTGGCTGCCATTGCTTTGGTTTATATCGCGAACAGCTATTATGCCGAGGGTATGAGTAGGGAAATTGATGACTTAAATCGCGAGCTAAAAGAGCTGCATTACGAATATATCTCAACAAAATCTGAGCTGATGCAGCAGACCAAACAGTCTGAAATAGCAAAAAAACTAAAGAATTCAGGATTAAAAGAATCCACGGAGCCAGTTAAAAAAATGATCATTAAAACAGCGGATTACAATTGATGGACGAGAAGAAAGACATATTGAGGCGGGTTTACCTGTTGTATGCTGCGATGCTGATTTTCGGCTTGGCGATAGTCTTTCGTATTGGCTGGATTCAGGTCACCAAAGGCGAGCAACTACGCGCACAGGCTCAAAAGCAAGAGCTAAAGTTTTTTAGCGTTGAGGCCTTGCGTGGAAATGTCCTTGCCGATGATGGTTCTTTGTTGGCCACTTCGGTGCCAGTTTTTGAGGTGCGACTTGATATTGCTTCTCCCCTTATCGATCAACCACTTTTTGATTCAAAAGCTGATTCACTGGCCTTAATGCTTTCGGGTCTTTTCAACAATAAATCTAAAGCTGCTTACCTGCGTGATCTGAAGACTGCACGCAAGCAAGGTAACCGCTATTTTTTGTTACATAGCCGCGCCACATTTTCGGAGGTGAAAAAATTGCGCAGCTTCCCTATTTTAAAACGTGGAAAATACAAAGGCGGGCTCATTTTGTTGCCGCATGATAAGCGTGAAAAACCTTTCCGGGAGCTTGCGAGCCGCACAATAGGCTATGAAAATGAAACTGAAGATCTTTTTGTGGGCATCGAAGGCGCCTATCATCAGCAATTGAAAGGAATTGATGGCAAGCAGCTGAAGCGCCGCATCAACAATGGCGATTGGAAACCGATGTTTGACGGCAACGAGGTGGAACCGCAAAACGGAAAAGATGTGGTAACCACGATTGATATCAATATACAGGATGTGGCAGAAGATGCGCTGCGCCGCAATTTGATAGAAAACAATGCCGAAGAAGGCTGTGCGGTGCTGATGGAAGTGGCTACCGGAAAAATTAAAGCCATTGCCAACCTGAGTTGGGATAATTCCACTGGTACGTATATGGAAAAATATAATTACGCCCTGGCCGAAAGTGTTGAGCCGGGTTCAACTTTTAAGCTGGCTTCGATGATGGCGTTGCTTGAAGATAAAAAAGTGAAATTGAGTGACACAATTGACATAGGGCGAGCTGGTTATACGGTTTACTATAACAGGACAATGCGCGATGTTTATCCCATTCGCGATGGTAGAATTACGGTGAGGGAAGCTTTTGAAAAATCGTCGAATGTGGCCATAAGCCGACTCGTTTATGGTGCTTACAAAGAAAATCCAGAGAAATTTGTGGAGCATCTTTATGCCATGTCGCTCAATAATCCGCTTGGGCTGGAAATTGCTGGAGAAGGTAAGCCTTATATCAAGCATCCACGAGATAAAAAGTACTGGTATGGCACCACACTTCCTTGGATGTCAATAGGATATGAACTAAGTATGACACCTTTACAAATCCTTACTTTTTATAATGCTGTAGCAAACGATGGCAAAATGGTGAAACCCATGTTTGTTGATGAAATTCGCCAGGGGGTGAATGTGGTACAGCATTTTGAAACTACGGTAATTAATAAATCTATTGCTTCTCGTTCTACTATCGACTCTGTAAAAAGCTTGATGGAAGGCGTGGTGCAAAAAGGCACGGCGCGCTATCTCAAAAGCAGCTCCTTTACCATTGCTGGAAAAACCGGTACAGCGCAAATTGCTAGTGGAAAAACCGGCTACAATAAAACGAATTATACCGCCTCATTTGTTGGCTATTTTCCAGCTTCAAGCCCAAAATATAGCTGCATCGTGGTGGTCAGCAATCCTTCATCTGGGAAAATTTACGGAGGCTCAGTGTCGGCTCCTGTTTTTAAAGAAATTGCTGATAAAATTTATGCAACGCGTTTAAATATTCACGATGAAACAAAAGATATACCAGCCGAAACAAGCGTTTTAGCGATAACTGGCGTGCCTCTTTTTCATGATGATGCTGCCAATTTGTACGAAGCACTCGAAGTGCCTTTTTACAATAATTCTGATAGTGCAATATGGTTGAATGCCAAAGCAGATTCGATAGGTCTGGCTTTGCAAAAAATAAATTATCGTGAAAATCTTATTCCAAACCTTAAAGGGTTGAATGCCCGTGATGCGGTGTTTTTGCTCGAAAACATGGGAATGAAAGTTCAATTGAGCGGTCATGGAAAGGTAGCCTGGCAGTCGATAAATGCTGGAAGTACACCCGTAAAAGGACAAAAAATTGAATTAAAACTGTTGAATTTGTGATGAAGAAGAACTTGTCAGATATTATTTATAAATGTCCGGTGCGCGATGTGGCCGGCGATACCTCAATACAGGTTAACGCCCTCCATTTTGATTCGAGGGAAGTAACACCAGAAAGTCTGTTTTTTGCCGTTGAAGGTCATGCGTCTGATGGTCATTTATTTATAAATCAGGCAATTGAAAATGGTGCTACAGCTGTAATTTGCGAAAAATTGCCAGATCAGCTTCATCCAGCTGTTACCTATATCCGTGTTGAAAACTCCGCTTACAGCCTCGCCTTGGCCGCGGCAAACTTTTATGATCATCCTTCACACAAACTTAAGCTGGTTGGTGTAACCGGAACGAATGGCAAAACGACTATCGCAACTTTGCTTCACCAATTATTTACAGATAACGGCTTTAAAGTGGGATTGCTTTCTACCATTGAAAATAAAATTGGACAAAGAATCCTAGCGGCCACACACACCACACCAGATCCGTTGAGCTTAAGCAAACTCTTGAATGAAATGCTTGACGAAGGCTGCGATTATGCCTTTATGGAAGTGAGTTCACATGCTATTGATCAGTTTCGGGTGGCTGGACTGCGCTTTGCCGGTGGAATTTTCAGCAACCTAACACACGACCATTTGGATTATCACGGAAGCTTTCAAGCCTACCGTGATACCAAAAAAAGTTTCTTCGATTGGTTGCCTTCAACTGCTTTTGCGCTCACCAACCTCGACGACAAAAACGGTCGCTTTATGGTGCAAAATACCAAAGCGAAAATTTATTCTTATTCACTGCAATACGAATCAGATTATAGGGCAAAAGTGCTTGAAAATACTTTTGAAGGATTGTTGTTGCTTATCAATGGCGAAGAAGTTTCTACCCGATTGGCTGGCTCATTCAATGCCTATAATTTGCTCGCTATATTCGGAACAGCCCGTCAGTTAGGACTTTCTGAGCTTGAAACCCTCGCGGGATTGAGTTTGCTCAAATCTGCCAGCGGTCGTTTTGATTTAGTTTATCACCCAAGCGGCATCACCGGAATTGTTGATTATGCGCACACACCCGATGCCTTGCTAAATGTGTTAAAAACCATCGATCAGGTGCGCACGCACAACGAGCAATTGATCACGGTGGCTGGTGCTGGCGGTGACCGTGACACCAGCAAACGCCCTGAAATGGCAAGGATTGCGGCAACTTTTAGCACTAAACTGTTGCTCACTTCTGATAACCCGAGAACGGAAAATCCAGAAAAAATTATTGCAGATATGCGAAAAGGCGTTGAGCCTGCCCATTTTAATCGGGTACTGGCAATTACTGATCGCAAAGAAGCTATCAGAACGGCGGTGGCGCTTGCAAATAAAGGAGACATCATTTTGGTGGCAGGAAAAGGACATGAAAAATACCAGGAAATTAATAAGGTGAAATATCCTTTTGATGACCTGGAAGTATTGAAAGAAGCTTTAAACCAGAGATTTATATAATTATGTTATACTATCTTTTTTCATATCTCGATCAATATTTTGACTTTCCCGGAGCGGGCATGTTTCAATACATCTCCTTTAGGGCTGCCGCTGCTGTGATTACTTCGCTGCTGATTTCTTTGGTTTTTGGTAAGCGTTGGATCAACTACCTCAACAAAAAGCAGGTGGGCGAAATCGTCAGGGATTTGGGCCTTGAAGGCCAAAAAGAAAAACAAGGAACACCAACGATGGGCGGGCTAATTATCTTGGCTTCCATCGTGATTCCGGCTTTGCTGTTCGCAGATTTAGCAAATGTGTATATTATTTTGATGCTTTTTACTACAATTTGGCTGGGCGGATTAGGGTTTTACGACGACTATATTAAGGTGTTCAAACAAGATAAAAAAGGCCTTTCGCCCCGCTTGAAAATTACCGGACAAGTGATTCTGGGTTTGGTGGTTGGCTTGGTGATGTATTTTGATGATGCCGTGGTGATGCGCGAAAAACCGGTGCAAGTGCAACAAATTGTGCAGGAAATTCCGCAAACAGGTAAGCAAAGCAAATTTACAGTAACAGAAAATCGCTCCACCAAAACGACTATACCTTTTATAAAGAACAACGAATTTGACTATGCCGTTTTGCTCAAATGGATGGGCGGTGACTATCGACAATGGGCATTTTTAATCTTTATCCCGATCGTTATTTTAATCATTACTGCGGTGTCTAATGGCGCCAACCTAACCGATGGCATGGATGGACTGGCGGTAGGCACCTCGGCAATAATCGGGGTGACATTAGGGATTTTGGCCTGGGTTTCGGGCAACTTCATTTTTGCT
>CAZOEV010000115.1:0-7427 GCA_964578915.1 uncultured Lentimicrobiaceae bacterium | reverse complement strand
TACAACCGCACAGTGAGCGTGTATGCCAAACTGAAACAAGACGAACAACACCTGCTGATGCCAGGAATGTTTATGAATTCACGTATCTATCTGAAGGATAAACAATTACCTGCATTACCCGAAGCAGCACTTATTGAAGGTGAAGATAGTTTTTATGCACTTATGCTTAAAGATAAGACCGCAGATTCGTGGACTTTTACGAGAAAAAAACTTGTGGCTGGGCAAAAACGCAATGGTTTTATCGAAATCAAAAACAGTAAGGAATTTAGTGCGGGAACACAATTTATTATTGCTGGAGGTTTCCAGTTGGTTCAGGAAGTAGATTAAACAAAAGCGTTTTTTGTTTGTATTAATCTTAAAAAGGTAAAAGACCTAAGCTTATTGTTATCGGCAAAACGCTGTAAATGAATACACAAGTTTAAAGAGCTACCTCAATTACAATAACTTAAAGCATATAAACAGATGAAATACACCATAACAAAGACTTTTAACGAAGATTACGATCAGCTTAAAACCCGCACCATTGAAGCGCTGAAAACCATTGGTTTTGGCGTGCTGTCAACTATTGAAGTGGATAAAGTGTTGAAAGATAGAATTGGTGCCGACTTTAAGCGTTACACCATTTTGGGCGCCTGCAACCCGCATTTTGCCTTCGACGCCCTTCAATTAGAAGAACACCTGGGCGTGCTACTGCCTTGCAATGTTGTAATTATCGACAAAGGCAACGGCCAAACAGAGCTGGCAGCCATGGAACCCGCCGGCGTTATTGCATCCATTGGAAATGAAAAACTTACAAAACTTGCGCGGGAAATCTCGTTGAAGCTAGAAGAACTAATTGACAGTCTTTAACATTTGAAGTCTGCAGCAAAGCTTGTTTCTTACTTCCAAATTGTACATTTGCAAGCTATAATTTGTTTGTTTAAGTTTAATTAGATGTTCAGTTGTTGCCACCGTACTTTTCTTTATCTAATCGTCCTACTATTTTTGATGGGTGGCTGTAACGTGCCCAATACTTCCGACAAAAACCGTCAGGTAGCACTGGATACCATCCCGCTTATTGCTGCTGACAGCATTTTTATCAACCTTGATTATTCGCGGATTGAACAACAGCAACACAGATTAGACAGCACTTTCAATAGGCTGGTTAAGCTTACTGGCTTTAATGGCACCGTGCTTTTTGCCGAAAAAGGCAGGCTGGTTTACGAAAAAGCTTTTGGCTATGCCGATGTCAAAAGAAAGCGCGATCCACTCACCACAGATAGTCAGTTTGAGCTGGCTTCAGTAAGCAAAATGTTTACGGCTGCGGCAATTATGCTGCTCAAGCAGAATGGGCTGCTAGATTACGATGCCGATTTGCGCACCTATATTCCCGAATGGCCTTATGAAGGCGTTACGGTGCGCCAACTGCTCAATCACCGCTCAGGATTATCGCGTTACCAGTCGCTGGCACACGAAAAATGGCCCGACAAAACCATTCCGCTGAGCAACGAAAAGATGATCGACCTTTTTGTTGAATATCAGCCCTCGCCCTACTTTAAGCCCAATCGCGGGTTTCATTACTGTAACACCAATTATGCCTTGCTGGCCTCGGTTGTGGAGCGTGTAAGTGGCGAAACTTTTGAGGTTTTTATGCAGGAACGGATTTTTACACCACTCGGGATGCGGCATTCGCAAATCTACAGCATGCGCTATGACACCGTGGTTTCAGCTTATATTGAGTTGGGCGTTCCTGGCTTTGACCATCGCGGCTGGCGACCAATTCAAGTGCGCAACGATTACTTAAACGGCGTGATGGGCGATAAAAATATGTATTCGACGGTAGAAGATATGTACCGATTTAATCAGGCGCTGGACTATGGTTTGCTTGTAGGCGACAGTCTTTTAACTGAAGCTTTCATGCCTGGAAGCCCGCGCCACCGCGGCCGTGCCGACAATTATGGATTTGGCTGGCGCATCCGTGGAGACGCAGACAGCACCGTGTATCATTACGGCTGGTGGAAAGGATTTCGCAGCTTTTTCCTTAGAGATATGCGGCAACAAAAAACCCTGATTGTACTCACCAATAAAGACAAAGGGCCTGGCTCAGATAACTTTTGGAATATACTGAAAGACAATAGCTTATCCCTGTATCCGGCATCAACAAACTTGCATTACAAAGCGTTTCGGACCAACAATAAAATAACAAAGCAAGAGACGATTCCTCAAACATTAGGGTCTGTTCCGAAATAGAGTGTACAGATTATAGGCAGTTATTTTGTTCGCCAATAACCTGTCTGCCGCCAGGTAGAGGCAAAAAACGCAGGCATCCCGCACGTGCGGGACGCCGAGTATTTTTAACGCTGTTGGCGAGCAAAATAACCAGTAGAAATGTACAGGTTATTTGGGAACAGCCCCTTATTCATTAACAACCAGCTTAAAACCAACGCCGTGCACGTTCATTAGCTCAATTTTTGGGTCGCCTTTGAAATATTTACGCAGCTTGGTCACATACACATCCATTGACCGGGCATTGAAATAGCTGTCGTCGAACCAAATTTTATTAAGTGCTACCGAACGATCAAGCACCTTGTTCATGTTTTCGCAAAGCAGGCGCAGCAGTTCTGCTTCTTTGGAAGTCAATTTATTTTCGCCTTCTTTATTCATCAATATCTGCCTATTATAATCGAAGGTGAAACTACCTAACTCAAAATGCGTTGGGCGAATGGTATCTTCGGCAGTGCGACGCAAAATCGCTTTCATGCGCAGCAACAACTCTTCCATGCTGAAAGGCTTGGTAAGGTAGTCGTCCGCACCCAACTCAAAACCCTGTAATTTATCCTCTTGCATAGTTTTTGCCGTTAGAAAAAGGAGTGGTACTTTTTTATCCAACTTCCTAATTTCGGCTGCCAACGCAAAGCCATCCATCACCGGCATCATCACATCGAGGATGCAAAACTGAAACTCCTCCCGTTTGAAGCGTTCGAGGCCCTCGCGCCCATCAGTGCATAATTCCGTGGGAAAACCTTTGGCTTCGAGATATGCCTTTAAAATTGTACCCAGATTCTTGTCATCTTCCGTTAATAAAACTCTGATTTGCTGTTCCATAGTTAACTATTTTTGTGTGATCCGTCGAGCGGAAACCGAATATAAAATGTTGATCCTTTTTTAATTTCACTGTTCAGGTTGATGGTGCCGCCATGCTGTTCCACGACTCCTTTCACATAACTTAGGCCAAGCCCGAAGCCTTTTACATTATGCACATTTCCCGTGGGGATGCGATAAAGCTTTTCAAAGATACGCTTTTGATTGGCTTTGCTGATACCTGGACCATTATCTTGCACACTAATTTCGAGTGCATGAGGAATATTGCGCGTTCGGACAACGATATCGGGCGTGTTTTCAGTATATTTTATAGCATTATCGAGCAAGTTTAGTACCACATTTTTGAGGTGGATTTTATCGCCTTCCACTAGTGTTTCCAGGGCATTCAGCTCCAAATGCAATTTTCCTTGCTTTTGGTCGGCCTGCAGCTTTTTAGAGCTTGCCGCCTCTGTGATAAGTGCGTGCATATCACAAGATTCTTTGTGCAAGTGAAGCTCTCCTTTGTCCATCACTGCCGACCGCAATATTTGCTCGGCCATCGTTCCCAGCCGCTTATTCTCTTCGTTAATCATGCTGATATAAGTGGAGTATAATGTCTCTGATTTGGACACATCTTTATCGCGCAATGCCTCGCAAGCCAATCCAATAGTAGCAATTGGTGTCTTAAATTCATGCGTCATATTATTCACAAAGTCACTCTTCATTTCCGAAAGCTTTTTCTGTCTGATGATGGTGAAAATAGTTGCCGAAAAACCCAAAATAATTACTAAAATCAACAAGCCAGAAATGCCGAGCAAATCCCAAAGCTGGCGCATCAGAAACTGTTTCTCGTTGGGAAAATACATCAACAATTGATCAGACTGCTGCCTGCCTCCCATCGTAGGATACATCTCAAAAGCAAAACCTTCGGATAATAATTGTTGCGGATAACGACCTGTTTTTTGCACGAGCATAGCATTTCTTGAAGGACTATAAACACCAAATTCGTAAGTTGTATTGATGCCATGGCGCGAAAGTTCGCTACGAATAAGTGAATCCATGCGCAGGGGTTTTAGCTCTTGATTGTCCTCCGAAGCCTGCCGGTAGCCCAAAATCATGTCTTCAATCATCTCCTGTGCAATCACTGTTTTGTTTAAAAAAGCCTGATATTCGGCCATAGTCATAGGCGCTTGCAACTCGCGCTGCAAAGTGGCGCTCACCGAGTCGTAAGATGAAATGATATCTGCCCGGCGGTTAACTAGTTGCAATTGCTTCTGAAACTGACGTTGCATTTCTTCGCGCTCAAGCCTCACAATCACCTGTGTAATAGCCTGATTTACGTCGCGCACAAAAGTGGCTTCCTTCACTTTTATAGCATCACCAATCCAATAAACCTGAATCCCCATAAGGCCGATTAGCGCGATGGTCATCACCACAATAATTCCAGTGATTAACTGTTTATTCATTTGCCAAAATTATAACATTCATTTGCATGAAATACAGACCTTTAACATATCTTAACAACTGTTATATTTCCTTAACAGCGCAGCTTGTTTTTTCGCTATATTTTTGCATCAGTTCTTAACAATCCCATGTAATTTTGGTTTACCAAAAATTTATGATCTACATATTGTGCGTTAATTAAGGTTTTCATAAATAATTTTGGTTTTTGGTTCATAGAGGCGGAGTGGTTCCCGCCTCTTTTTTTTGCCCCTATTTTTGGTCCTCGATACCGTTTGCAAACCGTTCAGAACAATTTATCTGCTGAGATGAAAGCGCACAAAGCTATAATTTGTATTTTCGTGCTATTGAATTTTACGCCATTAAAACACAACTTATGATACAACTTAAACTCGAACTGGATCAACTCTACAATTTCATTCCAAAGGAAGAGCTGATGGCTTACGACAAGCAAATTATTTCTGCCTACCGCAAAATTTACAATAAAACCGGCGCTGGAAACAACTTCCTAGGCTGGGTTGAATTACCTTCGGAAATTTCTGATGATTTTCTGGATCAAATAAACACACACGCTAAAGCCCTGCAAGCCAAATCTGAAGTATTTGTAGTGGTTGGCATTGGCGGATCCTATTTGGGTGCGCGAGCCATTATTGAGGCATTGAACAGCCATTTCGGTCATTTAAAAAATACTGGGCTGCCTCAAATTATTTATGCCGGGCATCAGCTTAGCGAAGATTATTTGAGCGAACTGCTTGAATTGCTTGATCATAAAGAATATAGCATGGCAGTGATTAGTAAATCAGGCACAACCACCGAGCCTGCCGTTGCTTTCAGGATGCTGCGCACGCATATTGAGCAAAAATATGGCGTGGAGGAAGCCCGCAAACGCATTGTGGCTATCACCGACAAATCGCGCGGCGCGCTTAAGCAGTTGGCCGACAGCGAAGGCTATACCAGCTATGTGGTTCCGGATGATGTAGGCGGACGCTATTCAGTGCTTACTCCCGTGGGATTGTTGCCTATCGCTGTGGCCGGAATGGATATCAAAGCATTGGTAGCCGGCGCACGAAAAATGGAAGCTATGAGCCGTGCCGTTCAAAAGATTCATGGCAACCCTATCGCCATGTATGCCGCCGCGCGACAAGCTTTGTATCAGGCCGGAAAAACGAACGAAATTATGGTCAATTACGAGCCTAAACTGTTCTATTTCAGCGAGTGGTGGAAACAGCTTTATGGCGAAAGCGAAGGCAAAGACCACAAAGGAATTTTTCCGGCAGCCGTTGGTTTTACAACCGATTTGCACTCTATGGGACAATATATCCAGGATGGACTACGCAACCTTTTTGAAACCGTAATTTCTGTTGAAAAACCCCAGCGTGAATTGCATATTCCGAAAGCAGACTCTGATCTAGATCAGCTCAATTATATCGCCGGAAAACGCTTGTCGGAAGTCAATCTGATGGCCGAATTGGGCACCACACTTGCCCATGTTGATGGTGGCGTGCCAAACCTGCGAATTCGTATTCCTGAACTTTCAGAGGAAGTGCTGGGTCAATTGGTCTATTTCTTTGAAATGGGCTGTGCATTAAGTGGTTATATGTTGGAGGTGAATCCATTTGACCAACCCGGCGTGGAAGCTTACAAAAAAAATATGTTTGCTTTGCTCGGCAAAAAAGGCTTTGAAGACCAAACAGCCGAACTAAAAAAGCGGTTGGAAAATAAAATATCCTGATGCGAAAAAGTAGCAGGCTTTTTATGGTTTTTAGTTTTGCACTTGGCTTGTTTTTAGTCGCTTGCAATGCACCAGAGCCGACAGAGACAATTTATAAGTTAGCCGGTAATTGGAAAACCACAGAAGGTTCGGTATTTTACGAAAGTTGGAAAATAAACCCCGATTCAACATTGCTTGGATCGGGTTTTAGCATAAACGAAAGCGACACATTGATAATTGAACAAATGCAGCTCATCCGCATGGGCGATAGTTTGGTTTATAAAGTAACTGCTGGAACACAGAAAACCGTTTCTTTTGGCCTAGCCAAAGCCACAAAAAATAGCTGGATTTTTGAAAATCACGGGCACGATTATCCCAACCGTATCATTTATAAAATGATAAATGACAGTATTTTACATGCACAAATTGAGAACTCAGCAGGCAACAAAGTGATTGCGTTTCATTTCAAAAAAATCAGCTAATGGAATTTCAGGAATTGATACTACAACGACAAAGCGTAAGGCGCTATCAGGACAAAGCCGTTGAACCAGAAAATTTAGCGCAATGCCTCGAAGCCGCGCGCCTGACGCCATCGGCAAGCAACAGTCAACCTTGGACTTTTCTGGTTGTGAACGAAACCGAAACGCTTAAAAAACTAGCACCACTCACCAGTGGGCCACTCAAAAGCTTTAACCAGTTTGTAGAGCAAGCACCTGTTGTGGTGCTGATGATACTCGAAAAACCAAAATTACTTACCGAATTAGGTGGCCGACTCAAGAAAAAAGAATATCCGCTAATTGATATCGGCCTGGCTTCCGGACAGTTTTGTTTGCAAGCTACCGAACTGGGTTTAGGCACTTGCATGCTGGGCTGGTTTGACGAAGCGGCATTAAAAAAATTACTACACATCCCGAAAGACAAAACAATCGGCTTGCTTATTACGCTGGGTTATGCGCCAGAGGATTATCGTGTGCGGCAGAAAACACGCAAGAAATTGGAGGAAGTGTTGAGGTATAATCGGTATGAATAGGTGAATATTCCATCACAATAAGCAATTAAAACACCATTTGGAGCTCTTACAATTGCAGGAATCCGATAGCAGGAAACATCGGGCTGCATCTTGCTGTTAAACAGCGATTTGAATTTAGAAACTTCGTTTTCTGTTGGCAGTTTATTTCCCATAACGCTTGCGTGG
>CAZOEV010000114.1:0-7428 GCA_964578915.1 uncultured Lentimicrobiaceae bacterium | reverse complement strand
GCTGATGCTTCTGCACGAAGCATGAAAGAACTGCATTTTGCCGATTCCGTTTATACGGTTCATATTCCTTCAACAATTTTGCGCGACCGCACCTATGCCACCGCCATTGCACTCGAAATGAAGTGGCATTCGTTTGGAATTGAAACTGATAATTTCGATTTGTTTACAATGGGAGCGCATGCCCGCCGCTCGGCTTTGATGTTTGAGAGTGTTTTTGGAAATCGATTGAAAGGTGTACTTATCTCAACAGACCCTACCTTTGAAGCTGAAACATGGTATAAAAGTAGTCGAGGCTTCCGGATTGTAGTGAGTGAACTAATTTCTTGGGTTTATGCCAAATTATTTTTTAGTGCCAATCCCGATGAGGTAAAGCAGCTGATAACTGACGGCTATTATATTGATGATATTCAGGAAAAACGTTTTGAGAAAGACCGCTATTTCAAAGATCCTGAAACCACTCCCCTGCCAGATAGTGCGCTATACGATTTTAGAAGTCTGGAATATTTTCCACCTAACCACACTTACCGCTTTGAAGCCCAGTTTGTTGTTGACACTTCTGGAGTTCCTTTTGAGATGGCTACCACAACTGAGCGAAAACCAATGTATCGGAAATATGGTATTTTAAGTTTTTCAAAAGCAGACACCCTTGTAACGCTGACAGCATATCAAAACCTGGATATGTTAGAGAAAAACCCAAAATATAGAGGTCTTTTTGTGCCTTTTAAGGACAAAACAAACGGAAAAATCAGCTATGGTGGAGGGCGTTACCTGGATATTGAAATCCCTGATAATAAACAACTTATTTTAGATTTCAATACTTCTTACAATCCATATTGCGCATACAGTAGCAAGTGGTCATGTCCAATTCCTCCTTACGAAAATCACTTGACAATTTCTATTCGTGCTGGAGAGAAAAAATATCACTAAATTCGTTCTCTAAACCAAACCCGGATAATGAAGCAATTTTGGGATATTTCAGTGCTTTGTGTTGAAGACGAGAAAGTGTTAAGAACCATTTACGATAAGCTGTTAACCAATCGTTTCAGGTCGCTTGATTTTGCTGAAAATGGATTGGAAGGCTTCGAGAAATACCAACAGCTGAAACCCGATTTAGTGATTACCGATATCAAAATGCCCATATTGAATGGACTTGATATGGTTAAAAAAATCAAACGAATCGATCCTGATGCACGCATAGTAATTATGTCTGCGTATGGCGAATCACATTATTTTATCCGTGCGATAGAAAATGGCGTAAAGAGTTTTTTACTTAAACCTTTCAACAATGAGAAGCTTTTTAGCGTAATTGACGAACAGGCAAACGAAATATTGCTCAGACGTAGCATTCTTGAAGAAGAAATTAAGCGCAAGCAGGCCGAAGAGTCTCTGAAACGAAACGAGGGCATTTTGCAAGCTGTGAGTGATGCCGCAGAAGTATTGCTTCGTGGTGGCTACAATGACGAAACAGTGAAATTTGTTCTACATAAACTGGGCATAGCCACACAAGTAAGCAGGGTGTATCTTTTTGAAACTTCAACCATTAATGACGAATTATATGCTACTCAAACGCAAGAATGGGTTCAGGACGGCATAAGTAAGCAAATAGAAAATGTTAATCTTCAAAATATTAAGTTATCAAACACCAACTTGAATCGCTGGGTTGACACACTTTCAAAACGAAATTTGATTTTTGGTCATATAAGAAATTTCCCATTGAAAGAACGCCCTGAACTTGAGATGCAAGATATTATCTCGATCATGGTAGTACCAATTTTTGTAGATAACATCTGGTTTGGTTTTATGGGATTCGACGATTGCCAAAATGAACGCAACTGGACTAGCACAGAAGGCAATAGCATTTTGGCAGCGGCCAATATTTTGGGTTCTGCCATTCAGCGATCGCGCACAGAAAAGCAAATATTAGAATTAAATTCCCAACTTGAAACACGGGTAACTGAACGCACTAAAGATCTTGAAGAAGAAATAGTTGAACGACGATACGCCGAAGATTTGTTGCGCGATAGCGAAGAAAAATATCGGCTTATCTTTGAAAATTCTAATGATGCTATCCTACTTACTTATCAAGGCAAAGTGCAGTTTATAAACCCCAGAACCTTCGACCTTACTGGATATTACCCCAAACAGGTATCTGGTAAAATGTTGACCGATTTTATTCATCCCGATTTTAAGGAGTTGGTTTACAAGAATCAGTTCGAGCGGCTTCAGGATAGTGACCATTCAGAAACATACGATATACAGATTATTGACAAAAGTGGCAAAGCGAAATGGGTCGAACTTAAAACAAACCTTATAAAATGGGATGACAAACCCTCCGTTTTAAACTTTATGACCGATATTGATACGCGAAAAATATTTGAAGAAGAACTGCAACAACTCAATCATAACCTAGAAGAAAGAGTAAACAAGGAACTTAAAAGTCGAGAGAAACAACAGCATCTTTTAATGCAAAAATCTCGTTTGGAGTCTTTAGGCGAATTGGCTGCAGGAATTGCCCATGAAATAAATCAACCGCTCGGAGGCATTTCGTTTAGCATGGACAATATCCTATATCAGCAGGAAAATAAGTCACTTAGTCCAGCCTACCTCAATCAAAAAATCGAACTTATTTTTGAAGATATCCAGCGCATCAGGAAAATTATTCAACATGTGCAAGAGTTTTCCCGTGATATCCCTAAACAACATCAGCAAGTAAATATCAATCTGGTAATAAACAACACCCTGGCATTTGTAAATCGACTTTATATTGACCATAATATTGACCTTGAAATTGCGATAAATAACAACTATACCTTTGCTAATGCAGATGCTTTTCAACTGGAACAAGTGCTTCTAAACCTATTAAGTAACGCCAAGTTCGCCGTCGAGAAAAAAGCAATAAGTGCTGATTCTCATTATAAAAAACAAATCAAGGTTCATTCAGGTGTCGCTGATAATATGATTTTTATTGATGTTATTGATAATGGAACGGGGATTAAAAGCGCGATTCTAAATCAAATTTTCGATCCATTTTTCACCACAAAAAGCGCTCAGGAAGGCACTGGATTAGGCTTATCCATCTCTTATGGTATTATCAAAGATATGAAAGGCAATATTTTGGCTGAGAGCATTGAAAATGAATACACTAAAATGCGAATAGTATTGCCAATAAAAACTGATAACTAATGGAACAAATTTCGATACTCGTTTTAGATGATGAACAAAGGCTGCGCAATGAGCTAGAAGAATTTTTAAGTCGAAAAGATTTTTTAGTTTTTAAGGCTGCAGAACCTTCAGAAGCCTTTAGTCAGTTTGAAAAACACAAAATTGATATCGCAATTGTGGATATCAAGCTACCACAAATGAGTGGCCTTGAAGTGCTTCAAAAAATTAAAGAAAGCTGGCCAAAAACCGAAGTCATCATGATTTCGGGACATGGCGATATGAATAGTGTGATTGAGGCTATGCGACAGGGCGCTAGTGACTATTTTCAAAAACCTTTTCGGCTAGCTGATATCGAACATGCCATACATAGGACCGAACGCTTTATCAGCTTATCGCGCCAGCTTGTCAATTATAATAAAAGTATTACACTGTTAACCAAACGCTTGTATGAGGCGGCAGGTTCACCTATGATTGGCAAAAGCGAGGTAATAAAAGCTACAATCAAGCTTATGGAAAAGGTTGCCGAGGCCGACAACACCTCAGTACTTGTATTAGGCGAAAGTGGTACCGGAAAAGAATTGGTCGCTCATGGTATTCACCTGTTGTCAGGCCGTAAAGATGCTTTTTTTTACTCTGTTAACTGTTCTGCCATTACAGATTCTTTGTTCGAGAGTGAGTTTTTTGGTCATAAAAAGGGCAGCTTTACAGGTGCTGTTGACGATCGATCGGGTTGGTTTGAAATTGCTAATGGTGGCACTTTATTCTTGGACGAAATTGGCGATATGCCCATCGGTCAGCAGGCCAAATTGTTACGCGCGCTGGAGGAACGAAAGGTGAGCCGAGTTGGTTCACATCAAAAAATCTCATTTGATGTGCGTATCATAGCGGCTTCCAATCAGGATCTTGAAAAAATGGCATCCGAAAAGAAATTCCGAAGTGATTTATTTCATCGGCTAAGCACTTTTACTATACAGCTGCCGCCGCTTAAGGAACGCAAAGAAGACATTCCACTTCTGACAGATCATTTTTTAACTAGTCTTAGTGCAAAAATGAATAAGAAAAAGGTAATGGTAAGCGAAAACGCCCTTCAAAAATTGATGAGCTACGATTTTCCTGGAAATATTCGTGAATTGCGAAATATTCTGGAAAGAGCAATTATTCTGAGCGAGCAAGGATTAATTTCAGCAAGTGATATTCCACTTTCAAAATCTCATATCAATAATTGTAATGAATCTAACTTTGACACCTTCGATTTGGAAGAAATTGAAAAAGAAACCGTTATAAAAGCTATGAAAAAAAGCAAAAACAATAAATCACAGGCAGCCAAACTGCTTAATATCACCTGGCAGACTTTAAACCGAAAGATAGAGAAATACAAGCTTTAGCTTTGTCATGCTAAAAAATCTGTATTAAACATAAAAAGGCCGGAAAAATTTCCGGCCTTTTAAATTAGCTGTTGAATAAAAGCTGAAGTCTCTACTTCACTTTATCAACAATAACTTTGAATGCATCAGGGTTGTTCAGAGCCAGATCGGCTAGAACTTTTCTGCTTAATTCTATATTATTTCATGTAATTTCCCCATGAAAACGCTGTATGACATTCCATACTCGCGCACAGCAGCATTGATACGCTGAATCCAGAGTGCTCTGAAAGTGCGTTTTTTGTTGCGCCTGTCTCTGTAGGCGTACTGTTGTCCTTTTTCATAGGAATTCTTGGCCACGGTCCAAACGTTTTTCCTCCGTCCGAACTGCCCTTTAGTCTGTTTGAGAACTTTTTTACGTCTTGCTCTTGAAGCAACCGTATTTACTGATCTTGGCATTTTAAATGATTTTTCACCATAGCGCTCCTTTAATCAGGAAACTTTGATGCTATGACAAAGTTTAACAATAATTTGAACTAATTAGTTTAGCATTTCTCTGATATTCTTCTCGTCAGCTTTGTGAACGAGACCCGAATAAGTCAGGTTGCGCTTGCGTTTAGTCGATTTCTTTGTAAGAATGTGACTTTTGTAAGCATGCTTCCTTTTAATTTTACCGGAGCCGGTTAACTTGAACCGTTTTTTTGCGCCGGATTTTGTTTTCATCTTAGGCATTACTTTGAACTGTATTTGTGTTGATAATTAAATCCTTATTTTTTCGGAGCGACCATCATGATCATACGTTTACCTTCAAGCTTTGGCAGCTGTTCCACTTTGCCGTACTCCTCAAGTTCCTGAGCAAATTTCAATAAAACAAGCTCACCTTGGTCTTTGTAAACAATTGAACGCCCTCTGAAGAATACGTCAACTTTTACTTTAGCGCCGTCTTCCAAAAACTTGATAGCATGTTTTAGTTTAAACTGGAAATCATGATCGTCCGTATTAGGGCCAAGTCTGATTTCTTTTACCACTATCTTGGCTGACTTCGCCTTGATTTCTTTCTGTTTTTTCTTTTGCTCAAAAAGGAATTTCTTGTAATCCATCACTTTACAAACCGGCGGATTAGCTGTTGGTGAAATCTCCACCAAATCCAATCCTTCATCGCGGGCCATTGTTAAAGCTTCACGTAACTGAAAAATTCCATTTTCAACATTCTCGCCTACCACCCTAACCATCGGTGCGCTGATGCGATCATTGATCCGATGCGGATCTTCTTTTTTCTGAAAGACACGTGGTTTTCTTCCTCTAAACTGTGCTATAGTGTATATCTCCTATATTAATTAATATTCCTTTAATTCTTGCTATGCTTCAAAACCTTGAAGTCGTGTTACTTCTTTGGTAATCAATGCTACAAACTCTTCAATGCTAAATGATCCAATATCACCTTCGCCATGTTGGCGCACAGAAACCAGATTTTCAGCCTCTTCCTTCTCTCCTACAATCAACATATACGGAAGCTTTGTAACTTCAGCATCACGTATTTTGCGGCTAATCTTCTCACTTCTGTCGTCAATGAGGGCGCGAATATCGGAATTATTTAGCAACTGTAAAACTTTTTCAGCATATTTTTGATACTTTTCGCTGATAGGCAATATGATAGCTTGCTCCGGACTGAGCCATAATGGGAAGTTTCCAGCACAATGTTCTACCAAAACAGCTACAAAACGTTCAAGTGAACCAAATGGCGCACGATGAATCATTACTGGACGATGTTTTTCGTTGTCTGATCCAACATACGTTAAATCAAAACGTTCAGGCAAATTATAATCAACCTGAATAGTGCCTAATTGCCATTTTCTGCCAATCGCATCCCGCACCATAAAGTCCATTTTAGGACCGTAAAATGCTGCTTCGCCTAGTACAGTAACAGCTTCAAGACCTTCTTCTTCAGCAACTTCTATAATTGCGCGCTCAGATTTTTCCCAGTTTTCGTCTGAACCAATATATTTTTGCGGATCATTTGGGTCGCGTAAAGAAATCTGCGTAATAAACTCTTTAAAATCTAAAGCTTTAAATATGCGCATGATAATTTTTATCACCGCTTTAAATTCATCTTTTATCTGATCAGGCGTGCAGAAAATATGTGCATCATCCTGAGTAAAACCGCGAACCCTTGTTAAACCATGCAACTCACCACTTTGCTCATAACGATATACCGTACCAAACTCTGCATAACGAATAGGTAATTCTTTATAAGAGTGTGGTTTAGCATTGTAAATCTCGCAGTGATGCGGACAGTTCATTGGTTTCAGAAAAAACTCCTCCCCTTCTACTGGTGTAGTAATAGGACGGAATGAATCTTGACCATACTTATCGTAGTGACCTGAGGTTTTATAAAGGTTTACATTTCCAATATGCGGCGTAATAACTGGTAAATAACCAGCTTCTTTTTGAACTTGCTTCAGGTATTGCTCCAATCTTTCGCGCAGTTGAGCACCTTTTGGAAGCCATAAAGGCAAACCTGATCCTACTTTTTGTGAAAAAGTAAATAACTCAAGTTCTTTTCCCAGTTTACGGTGATCACGCTTTTTGGCTTCCTCAAGCATCAATAGATACTCATCAAGTTCTTTTTTCTTCGGAAAAGTGATTCCATAAATACGCGTAAGCTGTTTGCGTTTTTCGTCGCCACGCCAATAAGCACCGGCAAGACTAATCAGTTTAACAGCCTTAATTATACCTGTATCAGGCACATGCGGCCCCCTGCATAAATCTGTGAAAGTACCACTTTTATAGAGCGTAATTTCACCATCAGGGAGATCAGTAATTAGCTCAATTTTGTATTCGTCTCCTTTGTCAGAAAAATACTTTAAGGCATCGGCCTTGGAAATATCAACGCGTTCAAACTGCT
>CAZOEV010000113.1:0-7435 GCA_964578915.1 uncultured Lentimicrobiaceae bacterium | reverse complement strand
GTAGCCTGGCAGGCGCACTTCGTAAAAAATATGTTCAGCTTCCGAAGGCCGGATAAACATATTTTTTACGAAGTGCGCCTGCCAGGCTACTTCTACTACAAAGCGCACGTTGAGACGGGTTTCAGGATTAGCGCCTGCATAGGCATCCATTATATAAAGCTTTTTCTGCGAAAGCTGTTTGGATGCGATTTTTTTGAGCTTGTCCCATTTCGCAGCTTCTAAGGGCCGGTTGTCGTTTTTCCCTTGGGTTGACCACCATACGGTATCCCGCGAAACATCATCCATTACGATGTGTTTGTCCTTAGGCGAACGTCCTGTAAAAATTCCTGTGTCAACAGATATAGCGCCTGTGTCAGTTAAAAAGCCTTTTGCAAAACCTTCCAGCGAAGGATCTGTTTCATGTTCGTAAAGCTTTTCGTAGGAAATGTTGTGAAATACTTCATTGACATCGGTAATACCGTATGAAGCCAGATCGGCTTTGATTTTAGCATCATCTTTAGCCATTATGTTTTTGTATTTGGGTTAGTATAGAAAAATGAAAGGAGCAAAGTTAAAAAGTTTTGTTAAAATTCAATCGTTTGCGGAGAGATTATAGCAAAGAAAAAGGCAGATACTTACATATCTGCCTTTTTGAATGTTATTCTGTGCTCAGACTTTTTATTTCATAATGATATTATTATCTGAACACAAGCTATTTAAGTGCTTACTTCTTCGACTTTTTCTTGTCTTTTTTCTGTTTAGCGGCTTTTTTAGCTTTTTTGGCCATTTTTTCGGCAACAGCAGCTTGAGCAGCAGCTAAACGCGCAATCGGCACGCGATAAGGAGAGCAGCTTACATAATCAAGACCTGCTTCGTGGCAGAACATTACTGAACTTGGCTCACCGCCATGCTCACCGCAGATTCCCAACTTGATGTCGGGACGTGTTTTGCGACCTCTTTTTACAGCCATTTTCACTAATTGTCCAACACCCTCTTGATCTAATACCTGGAATGGGTCATGTTTTAAGATGCCTTTATTCAGGTAAACTTCAAGGAAGTTGCCAGCGTCGTCACGTGAATAACCAAAGGTCATTTGTGTGAGGTCGTTAGTTCCAAAGGAGAAGAATTCGGCTGATTTAGCAATTTCATCGGCTGTTAAAGCAGCGCGTGGAATCTCGATCATTGTGCCTACCAAATGCTTGATAGAATCGTTGCGTTCATCAAAAACTTTTTGAATGGTTTTGCGAACGATGTCTTCCTGCATCTTCATTTCGGCCAAAGTACCGGTCAATGGAATCATAATTTCTGGCATTACCTTTATGCCGCGGGCTTTCAAGTTTAAAGCGGCTTCGATAATAGCGCGCGCCTGCATTTCGGTAATTTCAGGATAGGTGTTTCCAAGACGGCAACCACGGTGTCCGAGCATTGGATTGAACTCAGCCAACTCGTTAATTTTACTTTTGATGGTTTCAACCGGAACATTCATCACTTTAGCCATTTCCTGTTGTCCTTTATCATCGTGAGGCACAAACTCATGCAAAGGTGGATCGAGCAAACGAACTGTTACAGGCAGGTCTTTCATAGCTTCAAAGATACCTTCAAAGTCTTCACGTTGAATAGGTAACAATCTGTCGAGTGCTTCGCGACGGCCTTTTTCGTCGGCGGCTAAAATCATTTCGCGCATGGCGATAATTTTATCTCCACCAAAGAACATGTGTTCTGTGCGGCACAATCCTATTCCTTCTGCGCCGAAATTGCGGGCAACAGCAGCGTCATTAGGTGTGTCGGCATTGGTTCTGACGAGCATTCTTGATTTTTTCTTGGCTAGTTCCATCAGTTGGCCGAAATAGCCACTCAATTCAGGATCTTTGGTAGCAACTTGTCCGTCATAAACTTCACCAGTACTTCCGTTCAATGAAATGAAATCGCCTTCTTTAAAGGTTTTTCCGTTCATGGTGATGGTGCGAGCTTTGTAATCAATTTTGATTTTTCCGGCACCTGAAACACAACATTTACCCATTCCACGGGCTACAACAGCAGCATGTGAAGTCATTCCGCCACGGGCGGTAAGAATTCCTTCGGCTACGTTCATACCCGACAAGTCTTCGGGAGAAGTTTCGATACGTACCAAAATAACTTTTTTGCCTTTGGCTGACCAAACTTCGGCTTCGTCGGCATGGAAAACAATTTGTCCGTTAGCAGCTCCTGGAGAAGCTGGAAGGCCTTTGGCCATTACGCTGGCTTTTTTAAGGGCGTCCGTGTCAAAAACAGGATGCAACAATTCGTCAAGCTTGTTAGGCTCCACGCGCATGATTGCTTCATTTTTGCTAATCATGCCTTGTTTCATCATTTCAATGGCAATGCGCACCATGGCGGCACCAGTGCGTTTTCCGTTACGGGTTTGCAATATCCACAGTTTATCTTCCTGAATGGTAAATTCAAGATCCTGCATATCACTGTAATGGTCTTCCAGTTTTTGCTGAAGTGTGTTGAGTTCTTTGTAAATCTCAGGCATGGCTTCTTCCAGTGAAGGGAAGTTGCTTGCACGATCTTCTTCAGAAACATTTTGTAATGCAGCCCAGCGATGTGATCCTTCAAGGGTGATTTCTTGAGGAGTTCTGATACCAGCAACAACGTCTTCGCCTTGTGCATTCAATAAATATTCTCCGTTGAAAATATCTTCTCCGGTAGCGGCATCGCGGGTAAAAGCAACACCTGTTCCTGAGCTAAGGCCCATGTTTCCAAATACCATCGCCTGAACGTTGACGGCAGTTCCCCATTCGGCAGGAATGCTATTAAGCTTTCTATAGGTGATAGCGCGTGGATTCATCCAGCTATTGAAAACAGCCATTACTGAGCCCCAAAGCTGTTCCCAAGGATCTTCAGGGAAGTCTTTTCCGGTAGATTTTTTAACGGCTTCTTTAAAACGGCGAACCATTTCTTTGAGGTCGTCGGTAGAAAGTTGTGTGTCGAGATCAACACCTTTTTCCTCTTTTATTTGTTCAATGATAACCTCAAACGGATCGTGGTCTTCTTTAGATTCGGGTTTCATGCCCAAAACTACATCACCAAACATTTGAACAAACCTACGGTATGAATCCCATGCAAAACGTTCGTTTCCAGTTTTGCGAGCAATACCTTCTACGGCGGTATCATTCAAGCCCAGATTTAAAACGGTGTCCATCATGCCAGGCATAGAAGCGCGCGAGCCTGAGCGAACGGAGAGTAAGCAAGGATTCTCGCGGTCACCAAATTTGGTTCCCATGATTTCTTCAACTGTTTTTACAGCAGCTTCTACTTCTTTTTTAAGGAGTTCGACAGTGGCTTTCTCACCTTTGTCGAAATATAATGTGCAAACATCGGTGGTGATTGTGAAGCCGGGAGGAACCGGCACACCGATAAGATTCATTTCAGCAAGGTTGGCACCTTTGCCTCCTAAAAGGGCTTTCATTGACGAGTTTCCGTCGGCCTTGCGATCACCGAAAGAATAAACATACTTGGTTTTTGCCATTTGTGATTAATTTTGATGTATAAATGATAACTGATTTCTAATCTGTTAAATAAGAATCTTCAATGCTATATTGAAGCACAAAAATAAGGAATTTTGTCGTTCAAATGGATACCAGTAAACGCTTTAACGTTTCTTTGCAATTGCAATCGTTTGAAAAAATGTTACACGCAACAAATAAACGCTTTACTTTGTTAGTTCAATAGAGCTTAACCACAATTTTTAATAGAACACTAATTTTATTACGCACTAAAACTTAAAAAATGACAACAATAAACCCTTGTATTGGTATTCGGCATGAAGACAAATATGCCATGGAACGTAGGGTGGCAATTGTGCCCAAACATCTTGCAGAACTTATAAAAGAAGGTATTTCGTTTGAAGTTCAAAAGTCTGAAAAACGTGTATTTACCGATGACGAGTTTAAGAAAGCTGGTGCTAAAATGGTGGATAGTTTATCGGAAGCACAAGTAGTTTTTGGAGTTAAAGAAATGCCCGAAGATTTTTTTGAAACAGAGAAAACTTATGTGCTTTTTTCTCATGTCATCAAAGGCCAAAGCTATAATATGCCGATGCTAAAGGCCATGATGGAAAAGAAATGTCAGTTGATTGATTATGAAAAAATTGCTAATGAGGAGGGCAGAAGGCTAATATTTTTTGGTCGATTTGCTGGTTTGGCTGGAATGATCAATTCGCTTTGGTCTTATGGTCAGCGTTTGAAATTAGAAGGCATTGAGAATCCTTTTTCAACTATCCGGCAGGCTCATACTTATAGCTCTCTTTCAGAAGCTACAAAAGCTGTTTCGGAAGCTGGTTATGCATTAGCATCCAAAGGCTTAGATAAAAAGGCTGGGCCACTGATAATTGGATTTACGGGTTATGGAAACGTATCAAAAGGAGCGCAGGAAATTGCTAACTTGCTGCCTTCTATTGAGATTTCGCCAGAACAATTACTTAAGCTCGATTTTGACAAAACTCCTGCAAATATTGCTTACAAAGTAATTTTCAAGGAAAAAGATATTTCAACTCCAATTGATGAGAAGCTGGCATTTAATTTAGGGCATTATTATAAACATCCAGAGCTATACAAAAATAATTTTGAGAAATATATTCCAAAACTGAGCATTTTGATGAATTGCATGTATTGGGATGATCGCTATCCGCGCATTGTAACGAAAAATTATTTGGAGAAGCTTTTCAAAACAACAAATCCTCATCTCAAAGTTATTGGCGATGTAACTTGCGATCCAGATGGCTCCATAGAATGTACGCATAAAGGAACAGAAATTGAGGATCCAGTTTTTGTGTATAATCCAGTTAAGCGGGACTTCACGATGGGTTTTAAAGGTGAAGGCGTATTGGTGATGTCCGTAGATATTTTGCCAAGTGAGTTGCCGCGAGAATCGTCAGAAGCTTTTAGTGATGCACTTTTCCCCTTTGTGAAAGCAATTGTTAATCAAGATTTTGGTGTGAAGTTCGATAAGCTTTCACTACCTTTACCCATTAAAAATGCTTTGATATTGCATCAAGGAGAATTAACACCAGATTATAAATACATTGAAAGCTATTTTTGAAAACCCTAATATTTTATAGTTAAAACAACAAAATCTGTCTTGGCAGATTTTTCTGAAAGAAACCACTTTATGAAGCAAATCCTTGTGCTTGGCGCCGGACTTTCGGCTAAAAGATTAGTTGACTATTTTCTAAATAATGCAGAAAACCACGAATGGTTTATTACGCTTGCCGATATTGACAAAGCGCTTGCCGAGAAGAAAATTAATAATAGCCCTGATGGTTTAGCTGTTGGGCTCGATGTGAAAAATGAAGCAGCAATAGCTGATTTAATCAGAAACAAAGATATTGTAGTCTCACTTTTGCCTGCCATCTTTCACGATAAAATTGCTGCTGAATGTTTGAAGCAAGGTGTAAATATGGCCACGGCATCTTATGTGTCGCCTGCTATGAAAGCAATTGATAAAGAGGTCAAAGCAAAAGGACTTTCCTTTTTAAATGAGTTGGGTGTTGATCCGGGAATTGATCACATGTCGGCCATAGGTCATTGATAAAATTAGAAATAAAGGAGGAAAGTTAACTTCTTTTTATTCGTTTACCGGAGGGCTTATTGCGCCCGAATCGGATACCAATCCTTGGCATTATAAGTTCACCTGGAATCCCCGTAATGTGGTGCTGGCTGGTCAGGGTGTCTCGCAGTTTATTAAAAATGGACAATATAAATATATTCCTTACCACAAGCTATTTGATAGAATTCTTGAGCGTGAAGTACCTGGTTTTGGGAAGTTTGAGATTTATCCTAACCGCGATTCCCTCAAGTACAGAAGAATTTATAAACTCGACGATATTCAGTCGATGTATCGTGGAACGATGAGGCGGCCTGGTTTTGCCAAAGCTTGGAATGTGTTTGTTCAGTTGGGTTGTACCGACGATTCTTACACCCTTGAGGAGTCAGAAACAATGACTTTCAGGGCGTTTATCAATACTTTTTTACGTTATGCACCACATCGGCCTGTTGAAGAAAAAATAGTGGAATACCTTCACTTGGATCCCGATGGTGAAGTGATGGAAAAATTAAAGTGGCTTGGTATTTTTGAAGACAAAGTGATAGGACTTCCACATGCTACACCGGCACAAATATTACAAAAGATTTTAATAGAGAAATGGTCGCTGAATCCAGAGGATAAAGACATGATTGTGATGCAGCATGAGTTTGAATATGAACTGGCTGGTAAAAAATATCAAATTACCTCTTCAATGGCATTTATTGGAAAAGATACGGTGGATACTGCCATGGCTTTTACGGTTGGAACTCCTCTGGCTATTGCAGTAAAGCTGCTACTTACAGGCAAAATCAAAAGCAAAGGAGTGCTAATTCCTACACAGCCTGAGTTTTATGATCCAATTTTAAAAGAGCTAAAAGAATATGGTTTAAATTTCGTTGAGAACGAAGTTGAGCTTTAACAATTTGGTGTTATAAAAGCTTGAAAAATTTCTCCTCCAAGGGTGAAAATTTAAAACTGCCTGCGCTGCATTTCACGGATACTTCAGCTAAGTTGCCAGAAAACTTTATGCCGTTTGAATCAACCTGATGACCAAAATCAATCAAACTACCTGATTTCTTTTCAAGTCGATCTGCTTTAAATAGGAAGCAAATATTGCTATTGTTTTTTATCGTAATTTCTGCTGATTTAATTGTACGAGGCGAGTCATTATAAATAACTATTCGATTTGTTTCAGGCTTATATTGCTCATAACAAACGTTAATAAGGTTTTTGCCGAACCTGAAAAAAGCTTGTATTTCATGAGATGGAGAATATAATTTATGGCTACTAATTGCACAAAAGTAGGCAAAATATGCTATGGAAATGGCAATAAGTGATAGTTACTTTTATCTGGTAAACAGATAAATGCTATGCAAATAGCACAAAAGGCCTTATTTTTGCCGAAAAATACGCAATGTCCTGGTTTTTCACGATACTTATAATTCTTATTTTCGTAGGTTATTTTTACAATAAAAGCAGCAAAAAGCAAGTTGGCGAAGCTCAAAAGAAGAAGACTAGCGGCTATGCGCAATGGATTGGTGGCGGCTTGGGCTGGGCATTTGGCGGGCCGATTGGTGGTATTTTAGGTTTTGCTTTTGGCCGCATGTTTGAAGATATGCGTGCTGGTTCTTATTCGCAGGAAGGCAGCACCTTACAAGGAGATTTTAAGGTGAGTTTGTTGGTGCTTTCGGCTGCAGTAATGAAAGCAGATGGCAGCGTAAAGCGGTCTGAACTCGATTATGTGAAACGTTTTTTGGTAGCAAACTTTGGGGCTGAATCAGCAGAGTCATCTATTTTGATGTTACGAGAAATATTGAAGCAGCCCATTGACGTTCAAGAAGTAGGTCGGCAAATAGGTAGTTTTATGGATTATCCTTCGCGCCTTCAGTTG
>CAZOEV010000112.1:0-7471 GCA_964578915.1 uncultured Lentimicrobiaceae bacterium | reverse complement strand
ATTGATGCTGAAGGTCAAATTTTGGGCCGTCTGGCCTCCGAAATTGCAAAAATTTTAAGGGGCAAAACGAAAGTTTGCTTTACTCCCCACAGTGACTGTGGCGACAACGTAGTAGTTATCAATGCTGAAAAAATTGCCCTCACCGGCAATAAAATGGACACAAAGTACTATGTTTGGCATACCGGACATCCTGGTGGACAACGTACACGTCCGATAAAAGAACAGCTTGAGCGCAAACCAATAGCCGTGCTTGAACACGCTGTTAAAGGCATGCTGCCTAAAACAAAACTTGGCGCTGAAATTTTCCGCAATCTCTATGTATATGCCGGAACAGAACACAAGCACGAAGCCCAACAGCCTACTGAAATCAAATTCAATACATCTAAATAATCATGGAAGTTATCAACGCTTTAGGCAGAAGAAAAACTGCTGTTGCCCGTGTTTACCTCAAAAGTGGTAGTGGCACAATTACAATAAACAAGCGCGACTATAAAGAGTACTTTCCAACTGGCATACTTCAGTATGTAGTTGAGCAACCGATGATGCTTACTGACAACGTAGGCAAATTCGACATTCATATCAACCTTGATGGTGGTGGAATAAACGGACAAGCTGAGGCAGCAAGACTAGGCATTAGTCGTGCACTTTGCATCATCGATGCCGAATATCGTCCTATTTTGAAAGCCAAAGGTTTGATGCGTCGTGACCCACGTATGGTAGAACGTAAAAAACCGGGACAACCAAAAGCCCGTAAGAAATTCCAGTTTAGTAAACGCTAGACCCTTCGCAAGCCTGCAACTGTGTTTAGTATCCAAATTACTGAGACTTACTTCTTTGAAGAACTACTCAGTAATTGTTTTTAGTGAATGTAAACAATTAATAAAATCCTATGTCAAGAGTATCATTTGAAGAGTTATTGGATGCCGGTGTACATTTCGGCCATCTCAAAAGAAAATGGAATCCAAACATGGCGCCTTATATCTTTATGGAGCGCAACGGAATCCATATTATCGACCTGTATAAAACACAGGCCAAATTAGAAGAAGCTGCTAATGCCATGCGTCAGCTTGCACGCTCAGGCAAAAAAGTGCTTTTTGTTGCCACAAAAAAACAAGCCAAAGACATTGTTTCTGAAACTATTTCAAAGGTGAATATGCCTTATGTTACAGAACGTTGGCCTGGTGGTATGCTCACAAACTTTGCTACTATTCGCAAAGCTGTGCGCAAAATGGCAAACATCGACAAGCTTGCCGTTAGTGATTCATACACTAACCTTTCTAAAAGAGAGCGTCTGCAAATTCAGCGTGAACGCGAAAAATTAGAAAAGAACCTTGGAAGTATTGCCGACCTCAACCGTTTGCCTTCAGCAATTTTTGTTGTGGACGTTATTAAGGAGCATATTGCCGTTGCAGAAGCACGCAAACTCAATATCCCAACATTTGCTTTGGTTGACACCAACTCCAATCCTAACCTGATTGATTTTCCTATCCCAGGTAATGATGACGCATCAAAATCAATCTCTTTGATCATCAAATTGATGGCTGAAGCTATTGAAGAAGGCTTAAACGATCGCAAGATGGCCAAAGACAAGAGCGCTGACGAACATGGTGATGACGAAGACTCATTCAAACGTACTGATAAATACAGTATTGAAGATGAGGACGAAGACAAAAAGGAAAAAGGCGCAAACAAAAAAGCCGGTGAAGGTTCACGTGCTAAAAGACCACGTAAAGCTGTTGCCAAGAAATAATTGAATCTCAATAATCCGAAAAATATTACGCAATGAATATCACTGCTTCCCAAGTTAATGAGCTAAGAAAACAAACTGGTGCCGGCATGATGGACTGCAAAAAAGCCCTTGTTGAAAGCAATGGAGATATGGAACAAGCCATTGACCTGCTTCGCAAAAAAGGACAAAAAGTTGCAGCTAAAAGAGCCGATCGTGACGCTAAAGATGGTGTTGTTTTGTCAAAAACTAATGCTGACAATAGCTATGCAGCCGTTGTGATGATCAACTGTGAAACAGATTTTGTAGCCAAGAACGAAGATTTCGTTAAGTATGCTGAAAGCATTCTTGATTTGGCTATAGCAAATAAAGTAAAAGATGTTGAGGCACTAAAAAAACTTCAGCTGAGCGACAAAAGAACTGTGGAAGAAACCATTACAGATCAAACCGGTGTTATCGGTGAAAAAATTGATCTGGGCGCCTTCGAAGCTATTGAAGCTCCTTTTACTGCAGCATACATTCATCAGGGTAACCGCTTGGCTACTATCGTTGGTATGAATCTGAATAGCAATGATAGACTTGCACAAATTGGTCATGAAATGGCTATGCAAGTTGCGGCTATGGATCCTGTTGGTGTTGATGAACATGATGTTTCAGAAGATGTTATCAGACGCGAAATTGAAGTAGGTATGGAACAGGCACGCAACGAAGGCAAACCTGAAGAAATGCTTGAAAAAATCGCCAAAGGAAAACTCAATAAATTCTACCGCGAAAACACCCTGCTGAATCAGGATTTTGTACGCGAAAACAAAAAAGCTGTTCGTCAGTATTTGAGTGAAGTTGACAAAGACCTTACTGTTACAGCATTCAAGCGTTTGATGCTTGGATAATTAGCTAAATAACACAAAAAATAAAAGCTGTCTTTTCTATTGAGAAGACAGCTTTTCTATTTTATAAACTCAGGTTATTAAACTCCAAGAAGCTTTCTAATAATTACTGACACTTGCTGGTTGTCTGCACGTCCAGCAATTTTTGCGGTGGCTTTTCCCATTACTTTGCCCATATCTTTTATGGAACTTGCGCCAGTTTCTTTTATTATTTCAGCTGCAATTAGCTCTATCTCTTCTTCGGTAAGCTGTTTTGGTAGATAGGCTTCAATAATTGAAGCCTGAAAATCCTCTTCTTCAGCTAGTTCAGGCCTATTTTGCTCCACATAAACTGCCGCCGACTCCCGGCGCTGCTTCACGAGTTTTTGCAGTAGTTTCATTTCTACCGCTTCCGGAATTTCACCACTACTCACATCTTTACCTGTTTTTTCGAGCAGCAGCGCCGCCTTTATCGCACGCAGCGCAGCCAGTTTACGGGTATCCTTGGCTCGCATTGCCTGCTTGATATCCTCATTAATTAAAATTTCCAGTCCCATGCTCTTTATTTTTTAATCTACATTATCATGAAGAAAACTATTGCTGCTATTCAAACCGCTTTGTTGATCCTTAAGTGAATATCTTGAAACCTCTTTGTCAGGGTTTGTCTCCTCAGGATCATCTAACTTTAAGCCTTTCCTCATATAAGCCGGCTGGCGTTCAAGCTCTTCAAGACCTTGACTAGAGTGTAGTTTCATGCTCATCGCCTTCAAGCGCGACTGCCTAAGCATGGAATTTCTATCGATTTCCTCCTTAGGCATTTCCGCTTCCTGCTCCAGTTTTCCTTCTGATTTTTCAACGCTTTCTTGAGGCTCTGAATCGCTCACGCTAATCGAAACAGGCTCAGGCGCTTTGGTTGAAGCAGGTTGATAAGGCTTTTCCTCAATCTTTTCCACTTTGTTTATCGCCTTAGGCGAAGGAGGCTCGCTATTTAAATCATCCGACTGCTTAACTTCAGGCTTATCCTCCTCCAGTCGATGTACTTTCGGCTTTTTTTCAAGGCGCTCCTCTTTATCTACAAAACTAAAGATCGTCTTTTGCTGAGGTTCTTCCTTTTTTCTATCTGGTTGATTTTCTGTTTGTTCTGAGCATTCTTCCGGACCGTCATCATGCAGTTTATGCCTGATTACGTTGCCATCAGAAACTGATTTAGCTCCCATTTCTTTAGGCAGACTTGGTCTTGTATTTGTTTGATTTCCATATAAATCCGTTACAGAAACCCTTCCTTGAGTCATCCCTACAGGAATATCATCATCGTTATTAAACCCTGTGGCGATAATGGTAATGGCAATATTATTTCCAAGACTGTCATCCTTGCCGTTACCCCAGATTACTTCAGCTGTATTGCCGCAAGTTTGCTGAATATAGTCTGTAATTTCGAGTACTTCATCCAGCGAAACTTCATCCTCACCAGAGGTGATATATAACAATATATTTTGTGCACCGGCAATATTTGAATCATTAAGAAGCGGCGACCTCATGGCATCTTCAATAGCTTTCAGGGCACGGTTTTCACCTTCTGCTTTGGCTGAACCCATAATCGCTTTTCCGCTGTTGCGCATCACTGTATTAACGTCTTCAAAGTCAACATTTATATAACCAGTTACGGTGATAATTTCAGCAATTCCCTTGGCAGCCGTGGTAAGCACGTCATCAGCTCGCTTAAAGGCTTCAGTAAGCTTCATATTGCCATATTCTTCGCGCAATTTGTCGTTGCTAATAATTAGCAGCGTATCTACATTTTTGCGCAGCTCATCTAAGCCTTCAAGGGCTTGCTGCCGGCGTTTTCTTCCTTCAAAACCGAAAGGAAGCGTTACAATGCCAACCGTAAGTATATTTAGCTCTCGCGCTACCTGCGCCACTACCGGCGCGGCTCCTGTGCCAGTGCCACCACCCAGACCAGCAGTAATAAAAAGCATTTTGGTGTGCTTTTCGAGTAGCTCTCTAAATTCATCAACAGTTGCCAGAGCCGCCTCACGTCCAACAGCCGGAATATTGCCAGCTCCCAATTCCCGCTTGCCGAGATGCACTTTTGTTGGTACCGAGCTTGTATCCAAGGCTTGAGAATCGGTATTGCAAAGGATGAAATCAACACCTTTGATTCCCTGTTCAAACATATGCGTAACAGCATTACTTCCGCCTCCGCCTACGCCGATAACTTTTATAATATTAGATTGATCCTTAGGGTGTTCAAATTTTAACATTTCTGGCATGGTATTTTGATTTTTAAAAGTACTTATTGGTTTGTTTTAAATTTATCTCAAATTGGTTAGTTTTCAACAATCGAAGGTTAATAGCTCGATTAAGAACTGCTATTCCAACAGCTCCCTGTCAAATAGTTTTTTAATTTTATCGAGATAGCTTGCTCCTCTTTTCTCTACTATTTCTTTCGTTTTAGTCTGTTTTGGCTGCTGTGGTTCGGGTCCGCTTTTGAGGCGTTCAACCTCTTCTTCATTGTCATGGCGGTTAATCCCTTCGATAACCAATCCTATTCCAGTCGCAAACATTGGGCTGGCCAGCTCTTCGTCGGTACCTTTGGCTAAATGTTCGTTTGGATAGCCAATACGCACGTCCATACCGGTAACAAAAGCAGCCAGCTGGTCAATATGTTTCATCATGGCGCCGCCACCAGTGAGAACGATACCTGCTATTAGCCGGCGTTCAAATCCTGAATTTTTGATTTCATAATATACATGCTCAAGAATTTCTTCGAGCCTTGCCTGAATGATGGAAGCCAAGTTTCTGAACGAAATTTCTTTTGGAGCACGTCCACGAATTCCCGGAATTGAAACTACTTCATCATCTCGGTTTTCACTGGCCAGCGAAGAGCCAAATTTCACCTTCACTTCTTCAGCATGTTTTTTAATGATGGTGCAGCCTTCGCGTATGTCTTCGGTGATAATGTCGCCACCAAAAGGAATAACCGCTGTATGTCTGATAATACGGTCGTGAAAGATGGCAATATCTGTGGTGCCACCACCAATATCAACCAGAACAACACCAGCTTCTTTTTCATCATCACCTAAAACGGCCTGAGCCGATGCAATAGGCTCAAGGATAAGATCAACCATTTCAAGTCCGGCACGCTTTACACATTTCAGCACATTTTTGGCAGCAGCCGTCTGGCCGATAATCACATGGAAATTTGCCTCCAATTTGCTTCCCAACATTCCAACGGGCTGTTTTATTCCCTGCTCGCCATCAACAATATATTCCTGTGGAATCACATCGATGATCTCCTCCCCTGCTGCCATGCTCAACTTATACATATCGTTGGTAAGCTTCTCAATTTCCAACCGATTAATTTCTTCCTCGCCCGACTCGCGGATAAGGCTTCCACGGTGCTGCAAGCTTTTAATGTGCTGACCTGCAATGCCCACATTAACATATTTAATATCAACACCCGATCGTGCCGAAGCCTCGTCCACTGCTTTTCGAATGGAATTCACAGTATCCTCAATATTAGAAACCACGCCACGCTTTACGCCTACCGATTCGGTTTTGCCATAGCCTAATATTTCAATTTTTCCGTTCTCATTTCGTCGTCCCACCAAACAGGCCATTTTAGTGGTTCCGATATCTAGTCCTACAATAATGTCTGAAGATTTCATGGTCGTTATCTTTTGGTGCAAACTATTTGATTTTTAAATTTTAGATTGATTCTTTGATACTGAATCAATTCATCACTAAGGGCTTTTTGTTTATAAAAAGCCTTTAAATAAAGCATTTTTCTGGATAAATTATCTAAATTTCCCAGCAAAACACTAGCCGATCCGATTTTCGGACTCAGCTCAATTTCCTGCAAGCTGTTATAGTAAATTTGGTCTATCAAAACGGCCAAAAAAGGATCATTTTGAAGGGTTTTATTGAGTCGAAATATTTCGGGAAGGGCAGTTTTTCGGTAAACAGAATCATATATTGATGCTATCTTTTGTCCTTTTAGTCCGGGAAAATCCAGGTAGCCGCTGGCTATAATTACTCTGGAAGCATAAGCTGGATTTGTCGGAAAAATTGTGCCATTGCTATTTATGTAAACCGATTCATTTTTGCGATTGTAAGCCCTCAAAAATGCTTCACGCTCATCCACACGTACGCTAATTTTGCCTTCTAGAGTGGTGCTCACATCAACATCTTCAATCCATGGATTCTGGCTTATCTCTTCCTTGATTTTTCGGAGTTTAAACTGTCTGATAGGCTTGCCTTTGGCAGAATCCGTTAACATAATGACTTTGTTTAAAAGGGCTGCATGGGTTAAAAAACCCGTCTGATTTGCACGATTCAAGCTGATGTCAATGCCAGAAACAGGCTTATCAAGATAAAGCTTTCTCGCGAAAGTAAATAGTGCTAAAAGCCCTAAAACGCTGACAATCCAAACGGTTATACTGAGTATTTTTTTTACCATGACTGCATCATTTTTTCGATAGGTTCAACAAATCGATCAATGTCACCAGCTCCCATAGTAACAAGCACTTGAGGTTTTATTCGCTCAATTTCAGTCAGCAAATCCGTCTTCTCAACAAGCATTTTTGCATCCATCTCAATTCTATCCAGCAGATGCGCTGAATCAATTCCCGGGATTGGCTTTTCGCGGGCAGGATAAATATCCAGCAACAGAAGCTGATCCGCATCCATAAAACAAGTCGAAAATCCTTCAATTAGATCGCGCGTACGCGAGTATAAATGTGGCTGAAAAACAGCAGTAATTTGGTTTTCAGGAAAAATCGAACGCAAAGCCGACAAGCAAGCCTTTATTTCAGTAGGATGATGCGCATAATCATCAACATAACTAAAATTCTCGTTGTTCACACGTATATCAAACCTG
>CAZOEV010000111.1:0-7512 GCA_964578915.1 uncultured Lentimicrobiaceae bacterium | reverse complement strand
AAGCATTTTGCAGAGTTTTGGGTGTTGCTTCTGTTAATGACTATTGGCGTGATTTTACTAAAAATGATCGTTATCTTTTTGATGGTTCTGATTAAAAGATTTCCTTTAAAAACAGCTTTTATTTCTGCTTTTACTTTATTTCAGGTAGGTGAGTTTGCTTTTTTGCTTTCTACGATAGGAATGCGTAATAATTTATTGCCCAACGAGTTATATCAACATTTTTTGGCAGTATCGATTATTAGTATGGCCATCACACCTTTTGTGCTTGGTTATGCTGAGCAGATTTCTAACTGGCTGATAACGTTGACTTTGTCTGAAAAAGTTAGAAAGAGGTTGCGTTTTGTGCAATCTCATAGTAAAGCAAAGCCCGATCTAAGTCATGTTGAGGATTTAAAGGATCACTTAGTAATTGTTGGTTATGGTTTAAACGGTAAAAACGTGGCCAAAACTGCAAGCCAGGCCGAAATCCCTTATGTTATTGTTGAGCAAGATCCGGAAGTTTACGAGCAAGCAAAAGCCGATCAACAACCTGTTGTTTTTGGTGATGCCTCTGTAGTGATGATATTGCAATATTTGCACGTTCATCAGGCCAGGGTTGTTGTTGTTGCTATTGCTGATGCTGAAACTACACGACAAATTGTGTCATCGATAAGAATGCTTTCAGAAACAGCTCATGTTATTGTTAGAACCCGCTATATGAAAGAGATAAGCTCAATTTTGAATATTGGTGCTGACGAGGTTATACCGGAAGAATTTGAGACTTCTATTGAGATATTTACCCGGGTTTTGAATCGTTATCTCGTTCCTGTTCATGAAATCCAGCGGTTTACAAATTATATTCGGGCTCATAACTATGATTTGCTTTGTGCTGCTGGCGAAAATAAAAAGTGTCCCCCACAATTTGAGTTGCATGTCCCGGATATGATGATGGCGGCCTTGCCAGTGCAGCAAGATAATAACAGGATAGTTGGCAAAACAATTATTGAAAGTGAGATTAAAGAGAAATTTAATTTAAATGTATTGGCAATCCGGCGTAATAAAAAGTATATTACGCAGATAGGCGGCGAAACGAAAATTGAGACTGATGATATGTTGTATCTTTTTGGTTCACCAGAAAATATCTCAAAAATTAATAAGTATATCGTACTTAAAGAAGAAAACGAATAAACTATGCACAACGAAATTCTGATTGCTATTTCTACTTTTATGGGCTTTTTTGCCATCATGAATCCTATCGCTAACACACCTGTATTTGTTGGTCTTACAGCGGGTTTTAGCAATGCTGAACGCCGAAAAACAGCTTTAAAAGCGGTGCTTATTGCTTTTGTAATAATTGCATTATTTAGTTTTTTGGGAAATATTATTTTTAAGTTGTTCGGGATCACGCTTTTTGCGTTTAAACTTGCCGGTGGTGTTTTGTTGTTTTTTGTTGGTTTCGACCTTCTGCAGGGAAAACAGTCCAGTGTGCATCATCCTTCGGATACAACGAAAGTTGACAACAAAATCGATCAAACGGATGTTGCCATTTCACCACTTGCATTGCCCATTTTGGCTGGGCCAGGAACAATTTCTACTGCTATGAATTTTGTGGGTTCCAGCAACGATCCTGTGCATATAATCATTGTTGTGGCTTGCTTTGCACTGCTTTGCGTGATTACTTATGCCATGTTTGTGTCGGGTAATTGGCTGATAAAAAAAATGGGATCGGGTTTGGTAAAAGTTATTACCCGCATCATGGGGCTGATTTTGACGGTGATTGCTGCGCAAATGTTGATAGAAGGTGTTAAAGGTGCGTTTAACCTGACTTAGATTATGGAAAAACCTGTCTTGTTTTTTGATGGCGAATGTGCACTTTGCAATCAGTCGGTTTTGTTTATCCTGAAACATGAACGCAATGCAAGTATGAATTTCGCTTCTCTTCAATCAGATTTTGCGCTAAGTCAGTTTCGTGATGTTAAATTGCCGGATAGTCTTGTTTTTGTTGAAAATAATCAGGTATTTGTTAAATCAGATGCTGTTTTTAAAATTCTAAAACACTTAAAAGGCTGGCCTTCGGTATTTAAAGTTTTTCGCTTTTTGCCAACAGCCTTATTAAATGTTATTTATGATTTCGTTGCCCGTCACCGTAAAAGTTTTTTTGGTAATTCTACACATTGCGGATTGACTTCCACCGCAAATAAGGATAGATTTGCAGACCTAAAACCCTAACAAATTAAAGCGATGTTAGTACATATTGTAATGATGCGTATCAAAACACATTTTAGTGATTTGGAAAAGCAAAGACACCTTAGTAAGCTGGAGCAACTCATTGAACAGCTAACGCTTACGGTTACCGAGATAGAATCTTTAGAGGTTGGAATTAATATTAGCACCAAGGCTTCGGCTTACGACTTGGTTTTGACAGTCAAATTTGCTGATGAGAACGCACTTGACCGTTATCGCGTGCATCCTGACCACAAAACAGTCTTGGATTATATGTCTGATGCTGTGGATGATGTGGCCGTTGTGGATTATTGGTCGAAAGTAATATAGGCTGCTAAAATAGAATTGTAATGCTCACAAAAGCGGATTCAAAACATAATTTTCGAGCATTGATTTTTCATGCTGCTTTTTTGTCTTTCGCACAGGTGTTTATTGATGTTGACACCGTAATTCCTGCCATGCTTGTTGATGCCGGCGGCTCGGCTTTTCAGGTTGGCTTGCTCACGGCAATCATGCTTGGAGGTGCAAGTTTTACACAGTTGATTTTTGCGCCGTTTATCAGTAATTACAGCTTTAAAAAGAAGTTTCTACTCTTAGGAATTAATGCCCGAATTCTGGCCTTGATTTTCCTGGCTTGGTTGCTTTTTGCATCCGCAAATGCAGCTCCTAATCATAGTATCTTATTGATATTTATACTCATAGCGGTTTTTGCTGTAGGTGGTGCCTTTGCGAATATTAGTTATACAGATATTATGGGAAAATCAATGCTCACGGAATCTAGGAAGTCGTTTTTTTCATTTCGTTTAGTATTAAACGGATTGGTTTTTCTTACCGCTGCCACTTTTGCCGCAGGATTGCTAAAAGCTTTTGCCTATCCAATTAACTATGCGTGGATGTTCGTGGTGGGATTTGCGGCTTTGTCAATAGCTTCGATAGGATTTTGGAAGCTAAAGGAGCGTGTTCCATCAAGGTTACAAATTCCAAACTTTAAGGCTTTTGTAAAACTTTTTAGAAATGAGCTAAAAGAAAACCCCAAATTGCCGGCATTTTTAGGATTTATCAATACACAGGGAATCAGTATTTCATTTTTGCCTTTCGTTATTCTTTATGCCAAGGATGTGCTTGAAGGCGAGGCTGGTACAACAGGAAGCTTTTTGATTTTCAAGATTATTGGAAGTGTGGGAGCGGGAATAGGTCTGTTTTTGTTGGCAGGCAAATTTAAATACAAGTGGCTGTTAATGGGAAACGCATTATTGGCGGCCACTTTGCCATTGATTTTGATTGTTTTTAACGTGAATGCACCTTTGCAATTAGTTTTTCTGCTTGGCGGAATTGTATTTGCGGTTTATCAACTTTCAATGAATGGTGTTTTACTGGAGGTTTCTGGCATAGGTAATCGGGCTATTTATACTGGTATTACTGGTGCAGGGAATATCATTCCTGCTATTTTTCCGCTCCTCGGCGGACTAGTAATTCAGCACCTTGGATTTACCGTGTTTTTTAGCTGTTATTTAATTGTGATACTTACTTCTGTTTATTTTGCCAAGAAAATCAAGTGCGAAAAATAAGGAGCCGCTTTTGCTTTCTATCGAAAAATGTATTTAAATTGACAGTTTTTATCAAAAATCAAGCGTTTTCAAAACGAAAACTAGCATATTCAAATTTCGGAGGGTTTTAAGCTTATGACTTTATAGTTTTGTACAAAACATTTAAAGTCCTTCCTATGAAAACCAAAATTTTATTAAGTCTTTTAGTAGCTTTTCTTACAGTTACAACATTGCCGGCACAAATCAACATTGATGTAAAAAATAAAGTCAATCGCAAGGCAAATCAGCGTGCCAATAAAAAAACGGATCAAGCTATCGACAAAACATTTGATGGACTGGAAGATGGCATCGGCAGCCTTTTTGGTAAAAAGAAGAACAAGAAGAAAAAAGGTAAGGATGAAAAAGATAATCCAGAAGCCGAAAATAGTGAGCAAGAAACAAGCGCAGATTTTGGTGAGTTTTCTAGTTTGTATCCCACAAATGGCATGGCTACTGTTGTGCCAATTCATTGCAATTGGGAGATTCCGAATAGTGAGAATTATAATTTCACTGTTCATTTAGAAGGTGACGATTGGTCTGATTGGCTGACGAAAACCACTAACTCAAATCAGGTTTTTTTCGATAATTTGCCTACTTCTACTAAAAATCTTAAGTGGCAGGTAATTGCCGAGGGCAATGGCGAAAGGATAGAATCGCCCTGGCAAAGTTTTTCAACTACTGATGGAACTGAAGCTGGTAAAACAGCAGTAAATGAGTCAGCGCAGCCTGCTCAGCCCAAGGTAGAATGGGCGAAATTTGATTTTGTGCCGGGCGATGAAGTAATTTTTGAAGATGCACCAAGTGCCGATGAAGAAAATGGCGAGTTTCCAAGCCGTTGGGATTTACAGGAAGGTTCAGCAGAAATTGGAGCTATGAATGGCGAGCCTATTATTATGTTTCTTAATGGAGGTGGTTCAATTGTTCCCTATTTAAAATACTCCACTGAGGATTACCTTCCCGAAATTTTTACGATAGAGTTTGATGTCTGGTTTTCAAAGGGGCATACTACAAACAATAGGTATTTTATTTATTTTAGAGATAGAAAAAATCAATGGAATAAGGGATTAGGCGAAAGCTTAACCGTTACACCCACCGGCCTGGAGTTTGCCAATACCGATAAAAGATATCCCGGCACCGAAAATCTTGGCTGGAGTTCGGAACCCACAGGTAAATGGAGACATATTTCTATTGCCTACACCAAAGGGAAATTCAAAGCATATATGGACGATACCCGATTAATAAATGTGCCTCATTTGGAAGGCAATCCTTGGGGGCTTACCATAAGGGCGTTAGCTGAAAATATGTATTTGAAAAACGTTCGCATTGCCAAAGGCGGTGTAAAATACTACGATCGTGTGCTATCAGATGGAAAAATTATTGTGAATGGAATTCGTTTTGATGTAAACAAAGCTACCATAAAACCCGAAAGTAACGGCGCCATCAACGAGATTTTTGAGCTGATGGAAAAGCAAACCGATCTCAATTTTAGTGTCGAAGGTCATACTGATAGCGATGGCGATGATGCCTTTAACCAAAAGCTTTCAGAACAACGCGCCAAAGCCGTAATGGATAGGCTAATTAGCATGGGAATTTCAGCTAACCGACTAAAATCAGCAGGTTGGGGCGAAAGCAAACCCATAGGCGGAAACGACACTTCTGAAGGAAAAGCTAACAACAGACGGGTAGAATTTGTGAAGTTTTAGCTTTTTCAATGAATTATTTGTAATTTTAATGCACTATTATAAACCAATATAAATCAATTAAAATGAAACACTTAACCACTTTAAGCTTGATATTCTTTGCGCTGATCGCTACCAATAGCTTTGCGCAAAATCAGCTCAAACGCTATGATTTAGAATCGGGCGAAATCGTTTATGAAACGACCACTTCTGGAAAAATGATGGGCAGCACCATCAGCGGTAACGGCATTGAAAAATTATATTTTAAAAACTGGGGCGCTTTAGAATTGCGTGAAACGGAATCTTCACAAACCACTGTCGTAAAGTTTTTTGGAAAAGAAACGAAAGAAACAGAAGATACCCATACAATTTTAAAACTGGATAATGGTAAAACCTATTCGGTAGATTTTGATAAGGAAATGATCTACGTAAACCGTGATATGGCAATGGATATGACCAAACAATACTATCCTGATGGTGATGCTGGTGAAGCTGGAAAAAGCATGCTGGAAAGTATGGGCGGAAAAATTACTGGAACCGAAAAATTTCTTGGCTATACCTGCGATGTGTGGGAAATTCCAGGTGGTTCGCAATTGATTTATGAGGGCGCAATGCTTAAAGCGGATATTACATTGCTTGGTATTAGAACCATTACTACAGCGACTTCAGCTAAGTTTAACCATAATATATCAGACAGCCATTTCGAGTTGCCTGATTTCCCAATGCAACAGCTGGAAATGTTTGATAATGAAATGTCAGATGAGTCATACGAAGACGACGGCGACGACGAAATTGATCCGGCCACTTTGGAGGCATTGAGTAAAATGAGTTTTGAGGAGTGGAAAACACTTGCTTTAGCGGAAGATGAAGATGGGGAATTGAAGAATATGAGCGATGAACAACTGCGCCAAATGTATGATTATATTCAAGTAAGGGTAAAAATGCTCAAAGACAATCAATAGAATCTGTTCGAGAAATAACGCTAATTATTGATATTTAGACTTTTTGATTTAAAAGTTGATGCTAATTATTCTTTGATTTAACATAATTCGTATTAAAGTCACAATAAATAAAACTTCATTAAATATAGAACCATGAAATCACACGATGTAGATTATCAAATTAAAGGACATGATATTCAGTATGTTGAAATAGAGCTTGATCCTAATGAAACTGTAATTGCCGAATCAGGTGCGATGCTTTATATGAAAGGCGGTATTGATTTTGAAACAAAAATGGGTGATGGTTCAGAGCCTGATAAAGGGCTTTTTGGAAAATTACTTTCAGCGGCTTCGCGTAAGATCACCGGCGAATCAATTTTTATCACGCATTTTACACATCGTGGCATGGGCAAAAGCCATGTTGCTTTTGCTGCGCCTTATCCCGGAACAATAATACCTATTGAATTAGCCCAGATGGGTGGCTCGGTAATTGTGCAGCGCGATGCCTTCCTGTGTGCAGCTTTGGGCACAAAAATCAGTATGCATTTTAACCAAAATATTGGTGCCGGATTTTTTGGCGGCGAAGGTTTTGTTTTGCAAAAACTTCAGGGCGATGGCAGGGCGTTCATCCATGCCGGTGGCACCGTAATTGAATATGATTTGAAAGATGAAACCTTGCGCGTTGACACAGGCTGTGTTGTGGGATTTCAGGAAGGTATTGATTTTAGCGTAAAGCGTGCTGGGAATCTGAAATCTATGTTTTTTGGCGGCGAAGGCCTTTTCCTTTCAACGCTTAGCGGAACCGGAAAAGTTTGGTTGCAATCTTTACCAATTAGTAAATTAATTAGACAACTTTCCACAGGCGGCCCCAATACAAAAAAGGAGGATAGCGGTGGCTTGTTGAAAAACTTCTTAGAATCCTAAGAATAGAATGTTTAAACACTAATTTATGCCGTCAAAGCCTGTCTTGGTAATAGGTATTGTTATTTGGCAAGGCTTTGGCAGCATGAATTTTTTATAACAAAACAATTTTTATTAGAATGAAAAAAATTATTTGAGGTGTCTATTTAACTACTTATTTTAATCAACTGATATGAAGCAGGT
>CAZOEV010000110.1:0-7524 GCA_964578915.1 uncultured Lentimicrobiaceae bacterium | reverse complement strand
GCTGTTAGCTGGTGGAAAACTTTAGAGAGTGACAAAGATGCAAAATTTGATAAAGTTATCGAAATTGATGCGAATAAAATTGCGCCGCAGGTGACTTGGGGAACATCACCTGAACAAGTTGTTGGCGTTGATGAGGCCATTCCTGATCCAGACGGATTTAAAGATTCTGTAAAAAAAGAAGCTGCCAAAATTAATGGTAGAGCAAGTATAATCAACACCACATCAATAGGCCATAAAGTGGAGCCGGTTTGGGAAGATATGAATCTGAAGAACAAACCGTTTAACAATAGAAATATGGAGGCTTATCAACAATCAAAACACATGGTTATTTTGCATAGCTTTGACCTTGCCAAACAGCTTACAAAAGATAATATCTATGTTAATTGTGTTCATCCGGGATGGGTTGCCAGTTCGGGACTTATGGACGGAATTAGTTTACCATTTCCAATGAATGTAATCACAAAAATTATGATTCCTTTTATGAATATCACACCGCAAAAATCTGCAGAAAGATTTATTTGGTTAGCATTTGATAACTCAGCACATGCTATTACTGGTGAATATATTACTGATAGCAAAATTGACAAAGCATGGAAACCAACTCATAATGAAGCCAATCAGTTGCGCTTAAGAAAAATGAGTGAAGAAATAATTGTCAATTTTTAATGGTATAAATAAGATTCTATTAATGAAATTTAAAAAAGTAATGATAATAGCCTTAATTATAATAGCTGCACTATTTGTTTCAGTGCTTGTTTTTATGAACCAAGCAAAATTCGGGAAATTGCCAAATAAAGAAATGCAGGAATCATTTCAAAAATCTCCAAATTTTAAAGATGGAGAATTTCAAAACATACACCACACACCGGTAAATACACACGAAGGTTCGTTTTTTAAAGTGCTGTATGATTACATTTTTACGAAAAAAGTGAGGCTCAGTCCTGTTGATGAAATCCCTGCAACAAAAACAGATTTAAAAACCCTTAAACCCGATGAAAACGTATTGGTTTGGTTTGGTCATTCTTCTTATTTTATGCAAATAGACGGCAAAAGAATATTGGTTGACCCTGTGCTAAGCGGTTTAGTTTCTCCAATTTCGTTGTTTGGAAAGGCCTATAAAGGAACAGACGTATATACCGCAGATGATATACCTGAAATTGACTACTTATTTATTACACATGACCACTGGGATCACGTTGATTATGAAACTTTAATAAAACTTAGATCCAAAATTAAAAAAATAATCTGTGGTTTAGGTGTGGGGGCTCATTTTGAATATTGGGGCTTTGATTCCAATATAATTATTGAGAAAGATTGGGATGAAACAGAAACCTTAGAAGATGGAATTTTAATTCACACTACCACTGCCAGACATTTTTCAGGTCGGGGATTAACCAGAAACAAATCGCTATGGCTTTCTTATGTATTGGAAACCCCAATCGCTAAAATATTTATTGGTGGAGATAGTGGTTTCGATACACATTTTAAAGAAATTGGAGAAAAATTTGGGCCATTTGACATCGCAATACTGGAAAACGGACAATACGATAAAAAATGGAATGCAACGCATATGTTTCCCAATCAGGTGCTTCAAGCCGCAAATGACCTAGAAGCCAAACGTCTTTTTCCGGTTCATTCTGGAAAATTTACCTTAGCCGAACATCCCTGGGATGAACCGCTTTCTGAATTATTGCAATTAAATACAGAATACGGATTAAACATTATGACACCCATTATTGGCGAAAAAGTAATGTTGATGGACAGCACGAAAGCATTCACAAATTGGTGGGAAAATATAAATTAGCAGGTACAGAATAAGGATATATAGAATAATTAAATGAAACATTTCAAAACTATAGCAGAATTTCTTCATTATTTGAACTTAGCTCGTCCGGAACATCCTATGATTCACGTTTTATCGGATGAAGACTTTCAGGAACTTTATTCTTGTAATATTGATTTTACCGAACCGGTAACAACTGATTTCTATTTTATCATCCTAAAAAATATTAAGGAAGGAAATATAACCTACGGTCGGACAAAATACGATTTCTCAGACGGATTAATGTTCTTCCTCGCGCCAGAACAAACGCTTCAATGGGATGGAGTAACTTTTGCGGATAAAGGATTTAGTATTGCATTCCACAAAGATTTTATTAAAGGTCATTACCTTCGGGATGAAATAAAAAAATACGGATTTTTCGATTATGCCGTTAACGAAGCATTACAACTTACACCAAAAGAAGAAAAGACAATTACAACCATTCTGCAAAATATTAAAAATGAATATCAAAATAATCAAGATGACTTTAGTAGTGAGATTATGTTGTCTCATATCAGTACACTTTTAAAATACTCAGACCGTTTTTACAAACGACAATTTAGAAACAGACTTGAAATTGGGGGAGATATAAGTTCTCAATTTAAAAAAGTTGTGCAATTTTATTTTGATAATCATACTATAGAAATTGAAGGAATACCAACGATTAACTGGATAGCGAAAGAACTCTCAGTATCTTCAAGATATTTAACCGACGCATTAAAATCAGAAACAGGTAAGACAGCGATCGAACACATTCATCTGTTTTTAATTGATGAAGCCAAAAACATGTTATTGCAACCCAACACAACAATCTCTGAAACTGCCTATAAATTAGGTTTTGAATATCCGCAGTATTTTACCAGACTTTTTAAAAAGAAAGTTGGAGTTAATCCTACTGAATATATTAAAAACCATAGTGTGAATTAGTAGGATTGAAAAGAACGAATCGCCAACAATATATAGAAATAATAGCCTAAAACGTAGTAAATTAAATGGATGTAGCCCGCCTCAAAAACCTAAAGGCTTGATCGGTTTGAAGCCCGCAACCGCCTACTTTGCATGTATTCACCAATACCGCCAATTATGAGAAACTTCATTTTAATATCATTTTCTTTATTCCTTTTGAATTCTTGCATCTCAAAAGGTGAAAAGAAAACTTATAACATAGAACGTACAGCACAAACTATTAGCATTTCAAAAGAGAAGTACCAAAACCAATTATATGGATTTTGGTTAGGGCAATGCATTGCAAACTGGACTGGTTTAGTTACAGAAATGGATAAAATTGGTAATCTTGGAGAAATTAAAACTGGAAACTTCTACACCAGAGAAGATTGGGGGAAGCTAGACCAACCTAGTATTTGGGGAGAGGGAATCCCAAGCGATTTATCGTTAACAATCGATTTTGTATTTAAAAACAATGATGAAATTTGGGGTTCAGATGATGATACGGATATTGAGTATATATACCAACATCTGCTATACACTACCAAAGTCAATATGCTTACCCCAAAGCATATACAGGAAGGTTGGCTAAAACATATAAAACCTGATGAGGAAAACTATCTCTGGGTTTCAAACCAAAGAGCATTTGATTTAATGAAAGCTGGTGTTCTTCCACCCGAAACAGGAAACCCAGAACAGAATGAACATTTTGATATGATTGATGCCCAATTAACGACAGAAATATTTGGACTATTTGCACCTACAAGGCCAGATTTTGCATTAAAAATGGCAAAATTGCCAATACAAACTACCGCTAGAAAAGAAGCTGAAGATATTTCAAAATTTTATGTGACAATGTATTCGCTCGCATATGCAACAAATACCAATGATAATATGAGCGAAAAAATACATTGGATGTCGGATAAAGCAAGAAAGGTGCTTCAAGCTGACACCTATCCAGCAAAAATGTATGATTACACTAAGCGTTTATATGAGTCTGGAATTCCATGGGAACAAACAAGAGATTCACTTTATCAAAGATATCAGGTTAATGAAAAAGATGGCTATAACATAACATCAAGAAATTTATATTGCAATGGTTGTTTTGCAGCAGGAATAAATTTTGCTGCTAGTTTAGTAAGTCTTTTTTACGGAGAAGGCGACTTAAAAGAAACGATAAAAATAGGAACTCTTGTCGGTTGGGATTCTGATAATCCAACCGCCACCTGGGGAGGTCTAATTGGTTTTATGATTGGAAAACAAGGTATTGAAAAGACATTTGACAGAACGTTTTCAAATCGATTTAATATCCACAGGACAAGACAAAATTTTCCAAACAATGGCATAAGCACGTTTGAAGAAATGAGTAAAATAGGACTAATAATAACTGAAAGAGTTGTATTGGAAGAATTAGGCGGTACAATTGATGAAAAAAATAATGCTTGGATTATCCCATTGACAAACAATTAGAAGCTGCTAATAATGCTTATTAAAAATGAAAGACGAATGAGTGTTCAATAACTTCGCTCATAGTAGATGCATAAAATCTTTAGAATGTAAAAATAATGACTTGCATACAGCAGAGCAGTATGTTGAAGATTTGGATATTGTAATTGATTCCTTATGTAAAAAATACGAAAAATAAAAAGTCCATATCATGGGAATCTCATGGGGTGAAATATATTCATGCTCCATTAGACCTATTAACCTGAGCTCTTTAATTTTAATCGAATTCAGGTTATTAGAATTAAATCGCATGGAACAAAAGCATACAGCTCCAATTAACCAAGGACAAATTCCAGTTCATTTAAATAATAAAATTAAAATTGTCTACTTTTGAATGTTACTAAAAATGGGAAACCATACACACACGCAGAAGTATAGTTCATTTCGACAAAGTAATATTCACAAAAGGACATAAAGTAATCTGTTACTTTTGCTCAAGTATTTCGTTGTAACTGGAAATTCTAATGTAAAAATAATATTATGGTAAGATCACATAAAAAATACACTCAAGCTGCTTGTCTAAATAATAATAGTTTAGTGCCAAAATCTACTTTGTTATTTATCACGATACTTTTCTTTTTATCCTGTCAACACTCAGAAAAAGTAACGAATAATTCATTGTCTGAATTTCGAACAACTATCGATTCCCTGTATAATGCAACCATACCATCTGATGGGCCGGGAGCTGCAGTACTTGTTTCATACCAAGGAAATAAGTTAATCAGTAAAGGGTATGGGCTTCGAAATCTTGAAGCGCACAAACCTGTTACCGCATCAACAAATTTTCGTATTGCATCAGTAAGTAAGCAATTTACCGCTTTATGCATTTTAAAGCTCATGGACGAAGGGGAATTATGTTTAACGGATTCGGTTCAAAAATACCTGCCTTACCCCATTTTTAATGATATGACTATTATACAGTTAATTAATCATACATCAGGGTTGCCGTCATTCGATGATTATTTTTTAGACCATTGGGACAGAACTCGAATAGTTGAAAATATAGATGTGCTAGATTGGCTTCTTACAAATCCTAAACTTGATTTTGATTCGGGTGAAGGATGGGAGTATTCTAATACTGCTTATTTAATGCTTGCACTAATTGTTGAAAGGGTAAGCGGAATGGAGTTTTCTGCCTATGCAAAAAAACATGTTTTTCATCCTCTAGGCATGGACTCAACAAATTATTATAGTTTAGTCAATCCCATTGTTATACCAGAACGTGCTTTTTGTTATGAAAAAGATAGTGCCGATAGGTATGAAAAAGTGGACGGGTTTTTTATGAATGGGATTATGGGAGATGGTGCTGTATATACTAGTATTAATGACTATTACAATTATGATTTAGCACTCCGAAAAAAGAAGTTTCTTTCGGAAGCCACACATGAATTAATATTTAAACCCAGTTCAACTAAAAAGAAGAACGGGCAAGTAAAACATTACGCAATGGGTTGGCATGTGACTGATACAATGGCTTATCATACAGGTGGGTGGATCGGTGCAAATGCTTTTGCAATCCGATATTTGAATAAGCCTTTAACCGTAGTTATATTCATGAACAAAAATACATTGTTTACAAGTGGATTGGTTGATAAGACTCTGAATCTAACCCATGCTTATCTGAATAAGAACAACCTATAAATTATAACAGGTTCTTTAATATAGTTGCGGAAAATAACAATAAATACACTGATAATGAAAGGGTTTGAAGTTCTATTAACTGCTAAATTTATAAAAATTAACTGGCGGTAGCATTGGCTCATACGCAACATGCCTGCCGCAGGCGCAACACAATATTAAAATTAGAAAATTTATTGTTAGAATATGTTAACAAATACGTGACTCCATTTTTCTTTGAAAATGTTCGTTTTAGCGACTTCAGCTCTATTCATTCAGCCTTTATAAAAGAGCTATAATTGAGGAATATTGTTTATGGTTATGAAGTATTATTGAGTCAACAAATAAAGGGATATCAAGATAATTTATAGGAAATAAGACTGTTAAAGGAAAAATTAAATGACGCTAATAAATAGGGCTTCTTGCGGGGTGTCAAAAACTCTTTTTCTCCGAAGTTGACTTTAATGGCAAGCTTATCTGTTTTATGCTGACTTCTAAACCTACTGCTGTAAATACCATAGCAGCGGAACTTTACAAAACGACGGGGCAGAATATGCAGACAAAAGTGCCTGAGGAATTCTTCACCAGTAAGGCGAAGTGTTTTCGACTGTTTATTGCGGTGATAGGCTTTTTAAAAGAAAGTAACATAGCTGTAGGATAAGCTGATTGTTGATTACGAAGCGGTGTTTGAGTAAGTCAGAGAATAGTTGCTTCAGCTCCGTGCGTTTGAGGATTTGAGCAGAGGAGATTAACAGCGCGTTTTTTTCGCCTATATGGCGGTAGTAATACCTTAGCCCGTAAACCATGTGCTTGAAGTTGCTGCGTGATGGGGAATTTTTTGCTAATGCCAGAGAAACGAGATACTCGTTCAGCTCATTATCAGAAAAGTGTTCGGGCAAACGATTGAAGTGAAGGCTGATAGCAGCAATGGGTCGAAGATAATTACTTAGCGTGCTTTGGTTTTGCCCGCTTAATGCAGTTTGCTGTTCAGTTGTTTTCTTTACCATTTCAAATCTATCGACAACAATAATTGGACGGTCGATAACTGTAAATGATTTTTTTTTATGATATTTGAACTTTGATTAATAGTAGGTACAAAATACAATTTTTTTGGACTTTGTGCCAGCTAGCCCTCCGCTTCGGCGGAGAGATTTAGTCTGCCTGGCATGCCTTGGCAGACGGGTTCAACAATGAATAAAAATAATAGACGAAATAGTAGTAAATTCAAGGGTTTCATCCCACTTTCCCGAAGCTTCGGGATAACTTGATAGGAAAGTGCCACGCACCCGATAACTGTGAGGTCGGTTGCTATTTTTATACTTAACGTTAAGTGCAAGGAGAGATGACAGAACTTATAAACATTAAAAGGAATAAATTATGAACTTTTTGAAGAAAACATTTTTACCGATTCTATTAGCAACAATTTGGATTAGTATATCTGAATTTGTTCGCAACTCGTTTTTATTAGACGACTATTGGGTAAACCATTACAAAAGTCTTGGGATGACATTTCCAGAAGAGCCTATCAATGGTGCAGTATGGGGAATTTGGTCTTTGTGTTTTGCAATAGGAATTTACATTATTTCAAAAAAGTTTTCCCTAACTCAAACTACTTTTCTTTCTTGGTTTGTAGG
>CAZOEV010000109.1:0-7548 GCA_964578915.1 uncultured Lentimicrobiaceae bacterium | reverse complement strand
GATGGTTTCAAAATGATGCTTACCGCGATTCTTATTCTCACACTTGCCTGGTCGGTGGCTTTGGTAACAGATCACATGCATACCGCTGATTTCATTTCTCAAGGATTGCTGGAATTGTCGTTTTCTCCTTATTTAGTACCAGCTTTTACTTTTATTCTGGCGGCTTTGGTTGCTTTTTCCACGGGTTCGTCCTGGGGAACGATGGCGATTCTTTATCCGCTGATTTTGCCAACTTCCTGGTTGCTAACACACGAAACAGGAATGAGCGAAGAGGATAGCTTATTGATTTTTTACAATGTGGTTTCATCCGTTTTGGCGGGTTCTGTGCTGGGAGATCATTGTTCGCCAATTTCTGACACAACTATATTAAGCTCGCTGGCAAGTAGTTGTAATCATATAGATCATGTGCGTACGCAACTTCCTTATGCGCTAACTGTTGGATTTACGTCAATCGTTTTGGGTACCATTCCAGCAGCTTATGGCATTTCTGCCTTCATCTTATTTCCGCTAGCTCTTGTGCTTTTATATTTACAAATCAGGTTGTTCGGAAAGAAATTGCCTTCGCCGATAACAGATTAGTTAGAGTCAGAACGAAAATCACTTTTTTTACAAAGACTAATTACCAGGCCTGCAACAATTGGCTAAGCAAGGTAATACTGAAAATAGTGATCATCAACCAGCCAATAAGTCCTTCAATAACTGTAAGATACATCGGCGCACGGTTTTCGGGTGTTTTGCCAAATCCCATCGCCAAAAACATATTTAAGCTGAGCATAAAACTGTTCAAAAACTTGATTAGCAGCACGAAAATAAAATAGATTAGTAGCACAAAGGCCGTGATAAAACCAATAATCGTTTTGCGGCTGCGATTCAATTGCTTCCATTGACCATGCATCAGCTCAATTTTTTCGTAAAGCAACCAGCTTAACTTTTGTCGGGCATTCCAGAAAAAGTAAAGCGGAAAACCCAGGCTTCTGACCATAAACGGGATTTCTGAACGATTTTTTAAGTAATTGTCTCGGATGCTTTCAAATTGTGCCCGTTCTTCTTCAATATCTTTGCTGTAGAGTTCTTTCAGGCTTTTGTCAGTCATAAAGTAGTCAGCAAGCAAAAGGTATTGGCGCACAAAATAGTTAAAGTTGATGCCGTCCCATTCGGAATAGCTGATCATATAGAAAAACGCAAAAATCAAAATTGTGTAAAGCGAAATTTGCAAAGATTTAGCGGGATTGGTCGCGTAATCGGAGAAAAAACCTAAAAAACGGTTGAGGTGATAACCGATAAATAGGTTGAGGCTTGGGTCAATTTGATAGAGGAATTTCTGCCGCCGGGTTTCCACCTTTTTTATTTCAATATAGGAATTGTTTGTTGAGGCGCGATCGCCGCGCGACTGGTACATGCCATTAATTTTATTATAACAGCTCATCAACTCATTGTAATACAATGTTTTCGACATCTGATGGTCAGTTTTTGCCTGATAGATTTCAGGACGACCAGCGGATTCGCTATTAAGCAAACAGAGTTTTTCATCGGATAAATTGTACCACGGGAGGTTGGTGTTTTCAGCTGGAAAATCAAAATTTTGAACGGCAACAAAATGACTTATATCCAGCGAGTCGCCCAACAATGCCTTATTGATGTTGAGGTCTGTGAGGTCGGCAGCATACATGCGTAGCTTGAATAGCTTAATTTTTTCTGCCTCAGCTTGAGCCAGATTAAGGCTGAAAACATTTTCAAAACCTTTGTTGTCAAAATCTAAATTGGTTAAATCAATTTCATTGAAAGCTTGACCAGAAAAGTCTAATTGCGCATGAATTACTTCCTCATCTGCCTTGGCAAAACTAAGACTGTCGGCGATAAAGTGACAGTTGCGCAATTGTACAAAATCAAAATCTTGATTGAAATCTAGGCTGTTAGCAAATGAAGAACCACTAATCTGAATGGCGCTAATTTGCTCTTTACCAATAAATTGTAAGTTTTTTGAAAAGCTGCTATTTTCGATCCGGATAGGATAGTTGCCACTTGTGTTGCAATCTTCAAAATGAATATTACATGTGCTTGTCAGGTTGATAATATTCAGTTTCAGAAATTCCCAGCCGCTAAAAACCAGCGCATGTTTTGCCTTCAAATCAAACTGTACGTTGTAAAGATAAAGAGATACAGCTTCCGACTGCGGCATCGGGATGACGTATTCTTTAAAGAAAAGTTTATCCACAAGGTATTTTTCGTCACCCGCGCTGGTTTTTACGATCACGTCTTGAACAAAAACATCGTTTCCCATCTCCTGAATCAAATCAAAGAGCTGACTAACAGAGATTTCCTGTAATTCTGTGGCAACTACCTCTTCGGCTTCTTCATCAAAATCCTGTGAAAAAAGCAGGGTTTGCGAGCAGCAAATCAAGGCAATTAATAAGACAATTTTAAATAGTTTGTTCATAGAATTGGACATGATTTTGCCGCTTTACTTTTTCAATAAATCGGCTTTCAGGTTTATTTTTATCTGGCTGTGGTCGGTATCAAAGTCCAATAAAAGATCGCCACTATCCTTGTACAGCTTCACCTGATTGAGCGGATAGCTTAGCTTTCCGTTGCTGAGTTCAATGCCTGAGAAAACCTCTACGCTAGCATTTCCGCTTTTGTAGGCTATAATTTTAAAGCGTGCGTTATTGCTGATTTTGATTTTGTCAAAAATCACATCCTGCCCGTCAGCTGTGCGAATACTGATGATGCCGCCGGCATTTTTCACAAAACTCATCTTTCCAAAGCTGCTATAAAATCCGGGCGCAAATTGTGCAAAAGCTGGATTATAACGGTCAAATACTTCAATAAGTTTTTGTCCTTTTAGCTCCAGCGTGTTGATTTGTAATAGATTAGTTGCAGCAAAAAGTCCGGCAATGGTTTTTTCGTATTGCGCAATAACAAGTTCGTCATTTTCGCTTTTTAAGCTTTCTGCCGGATCAAATCCTGCGCCGGAATTGAAGCGTTTTTCTGATTTCATATTCATGCCCGAACTGGCGAAAAATGAACCGGTAATAAAGGTGTTGCCTTCATTATCGGCTTGCAATCCGTAATAATCAAAGTCTTCGGTTTCACTATAAAGACGTGCTGAAATTTTTTCGCCAGCATCATTAAAAGCAGCTGCAAACATAAAGTTGCTATTCTGATTCAGCTTATCGAGGCCGGTTTGGGTTGCCCATTTCATTTGGCCTTCCGTTGTCATGTTGAGGATAAAAATATCCGCACCCGGAGAAGCGTGCAAACTTCCTTTTCCCAAATTCAATTCCTGACGAAAAGTTCCGGCAACACTTAATAAGCCGTTTTTGTTGAGGCTTAAATCGTAGGCCATATTATCAGCTGAGCCTTCAAAATGCTTTACCCAGCGTAGTTTTGAGGCTTTGTCAAGCGAAATAATCAGTGTGTTTTTATGTGAATTTGTGCTTGTTATCAGTTTATCGCCAAGCGAAAATTCAGAGACAAAATAGCCACAGGCGTAAGCGTTTCCAGCATCATCAAATAGCAAGTCTTTGAGTCTATCAGCCCGATAGAGTCCAGCTTCTAAAAGCATTTCGCGAAGCTGAATTTCCTGCTCAGAAATAGCATCAACCAACACCAGGTCAGGCGTTTGATTTTTTACCATTGGCATCACCAGACCAATTGGTGCTCCAATAAATGTTGGATCGGCTACTACATAGCGGCATCCTTCGTGTTCAAAACCAGCACCTTCTGCACCTTCCAGACAAATTGCTGTGGCCATGTGACCCTCAAAAGCTAGTCCTAAAACTTTGATGTCGAGCAGATTTCTAGAAAGCCAGGCGAATAGTACTGAGCGATCCTCGCAATCGGAAGAAGCATATTTAAATAACTCATCAGGAAAAAGAAATTTCTCACGCCCAAACTGTTCTTGATCAGTTTGATAATCAAATGCGTTTTGGACAAAACTAAGAAGCAAGGCAGCCGACTGAGCTGGAGACTTACCTTTAAGATAGGGCGCTAAAGTCAGTTTTAAAGCTTCTTTCGTGCGCAAATCAATGGCAGAATTGAAATATACGCTGGCATCCGTCAATGGGATGCTGCTATAGAAATCCATCAGGTTTTCATTATATGGTATGTCTATTTTATAGTTTTTACCTTCATGCACGAAGCTTAAATCTCTAACAGATTTTTTGAGTGGCAGATTGAGTGGTTTGCGAATCGTTAGGTCGAGAATAATATCTGCTTCCGGAAATTGTCCGCTGTAGGTTTTGATATTTTCGGGTGCGCCTGGCGGCAGGTAATAGGGGCGGTTGTCAATCAACACAAAGTTTTCTCCATAGCGTGTGTGCAGCGAAGGAAGCAGCACGAAAACCTGGTTTTCGTGGTAAGCAATCTTTGCCAGAAAGCGTGATCTTGTCAATAAAAACCATTCCAGCAAAGCTTGATGGGTGGGGTCGTTGGGGTGAATTGTCGCTGCCGTTTTTTGAATAAGTTGTACGCTGGCAAAGTCGTTAAGGTTGAGGTCGGTTTGAAATTCGCGCAATTGTTTTAACAGGTGATTGTAATAGGCTTCGCTGAGTGACAGCCAATATTCACTAATTCCTTCAGGATTAACATGGCCAATTTTGGTGTTTTTTAGTCGGGGATCGTATTCCAGTTTAATGGGAGCGCCATAAAAATCGAAGGCGATTGGCGTTCCTTTAAAGTCATCGGGTTCAGCTTTTTGAATATTTGGCAGACGCTTGTTTGATGGCGGAGGCGTAGGTGTTTTGGCCTGAATATTTGTGGATGTCTCGCTGGGTTTTTGGTCGAATTTTGGAGTCGTTTTAGGTTTTGGCCCCGGCTTTTTTGGTTTTCCGGCAGTAGCATCAAACGACTTGAATGAAGTGGCCAAAAAGTCGGCAAACTCAGCATCGATTTGTGCTACAAACTGATCAAATTGTTGTTGGGTTTCTTTTTCAAAATCAGCATATTCTTTGTCGATTTGTTGTTGAAACTCTTCAAAAGTCTGTGCTTTGAGCATGTTTGTATTGAGCAATAATGCCAAAAAAAACAGCACGGGAAACCCATATTTTAGAGTCGGATAATTCATGGAAAGACATTTTTGTGATGAAACCTGAACTAAAACAAGCAACCAAATCTGTAAAAATATTTACAGATTTGGTTGAATAAAAGCTGAAAAATCCCTTAGAACTCTAAAACTTTAGAAATCTTTTTCTCGTCCATTCCGCTGATTTTTTGAAGGTCTTCGCGGATAATATTCTTGGCTATTTTTAGTGCTTCTTCGGTTGAATAGCCAATGGTAACGCGCACTTCCGTGTTTTTTCCTACAGGTTTGTAAGCTTCAAAAATTGTCAGCGTGCGACCCATTTTTTGGTTTAGTTTCGACTTAAACTGTCCCATAGTTTGGGTTACGGAAGCAGCTTCATCCGCAGTCATTTGCTGGTTGCCAATGTTGGTTGTTACCAAGCCGGCAATCTCAGTTTCGATTTGTCCTGCCAAATTGATTTTGGCTACTTCGTAGGCTTGCAATTTGGCTGCAGTTTGTGTTTCTCCCACAGAAGTTCCATCAGCGATAAAGTATTTTTTTTGTCCTTTATCGTCAAATTCGTAGGCCATCATCCACGATTTTTCTAGTTGTTTGTCCATCGGAAGTTGTCCGGGATTCACATTGTAACCGTCTTTTTTTAAGCGTTTTGCCTCTTTTCGAGCGTCTTTTAAGGCTTTAGATTTTACTTCTTTCTTAAGTTCTTTTGTGCTTTGTGCCGTAACTAAAGTACTGGAAAACAACATCATAAGTGCAAGTGCACTCACTGCGAAAAGCTTGATCTTTTTCATTTTTTGGTTTGTTGGGTTATACATTTTATTCCTCAATAGTTGCTATTGATGAATTGAACAATCAAAAGTAGTTATTTTTTAAAAAAAACGCTAGTTTTAATTGATTTTTGATCTGATGACTTTTTTTTAAAATCAATGCATCAGCAATAGCCTGACAAATCTGCACTAAACACTGCTGTGTTTTTAAGTGTCTAAAGTTTTTTAATATTTCAATGCTACTGATAGCAATTTATAAACAGAAGCATGTAATTTTACCGTCAAAATTGGTGTATGACTTCCTTTGAAAATTATTACTTACAATGTCCCTGCTGTAATTCGTGGTTGACCGGAAAGCAAGCTAATTCAGATACCGTGAATCAATCTTTACTGTATTCTGATGGCATGATTATTAGTGATTTAACACCAATAATTCAACAGAGAATTGTGCTTTGCCCTGCCTGTGCGATCTATTTTTGGCGCGATAAGCAGACACTAGAAAAGGATGAAGCAGTGCTTAAAGGATTTCATACTTATCCTTGGTCGAGCTGGCATTTGTTTGGATGTAATTTGCTGAGTAATGCCGGACGGAAAGCCCTCGTTAAGCATTATTGGAACCTACTTAAAAGAATTGATTCACTGGATGAACAACAGGAAATTACGATACGCAAATCCTTGTTGTGGGCATATAACGACCTCTATCGGGATGCGCTTAGTTTTAGCTTAAAAGATATGTTTAGTAGCAAATTTAGCTTTCGATCTTGGAATAATTTAAAATTATTTCACAAAGAGAATCGAGTTTTTTACGAATCTGAACAAGCTGAATTTCAATCGAATTTACTAAAACTAATAGCGCTTGTTGAGAAAATGCCCGAGCCTGATCCTGCGGAACTTGCCGAACTTTATCGAGAAGCAGGTGATTTTAAGAAGGCAGCCAAGATTATTGAGAAAATTGATAGGAGAACCCATTTTATTAATAGCCTCATCAAGTACATTAATAATAGTGATCGACGCATTTTTAAGGTAGCTGGATAAGGGCTATGGTGTATTTTCTAATTTAGAATGACTATAAATTGCATTTTTATACCCGTTTTTGGTAGAAATTTAAAAATTAGCGCCCCCAATATTTTGAATAGCTGAACTGATAGCTTAATTTTGAGGTGAGATTTTATATCAACCCCCTAGTGGTTGATAAAACCAAACCAAACCAAAATGAAAAAAATGCTATTAGGCTTTTCTGATAAGCAAGCTGTAGAGCTGGATTTAAAGACATTACAACGACATATCGCTTGCTTTGGAGCCTCTGGAAGTGGAAAAACAGTTGCCTGTAAAGTTATTTCTGAAGAGCTAGCCTTGCAGCAAATTCCCATGATAATTTTCGATCCCCAGGGTGATATTGCCTCGTTAATTAACCCTGAAACTGATGATGACTTGTTGGTTTCCAAAGGATTAAATCCAGATGTGCGGCACCAAATGTCTGAAAATACCGAAGTGATCATTTGGACACCAGGTAGTTCTAAAGGCTTGCCGCTTTCTATTAATCCTTTGCAGTTTGAACAGGTGAGCGGAATGGATGCCGAAGACCGGCTGCGGTTTTTTTCGGCCACGGCCAAAAATGTGATCGAATTAATTGGCTACGATGCAGATACCGACGACGGAAAATCAGCCGAGTCGGTGTTGAGTAGCGTCTTCGATTATTGCTTTCAAAAGAAAGTTCATCTGGATAGTTTCACGGGTTTAATAGATTTGCTTACTGATCTT
>CAZOEV010000108.1:0-7681 GCA_964578915.1 uncultured Lentimicrobiaceae bacterium | reverse complement strand
AGCAACCAACCACCAATCTGAATTAAAATATCAGGCATAAAATCAATTTCTTGGTATGATACAATCGTCGCCCATGCAAATATCCAGCGACCTTGCTTTGGTAATTAGCGAAAAGTCTGCTGGCACAAGGCGGGTTTTACCAGCAACTTCAGCTAGTGAAATACTCGCTGTTTCGCCGAATTTGTTCACTACCATTTTGCCGTAGTCGTCGTTGGCAATCAAATCTACGGCATGTGAGCCAAAGCGTGTGGCCAAAATCCGGTCGTTTGCCGAAGGACTTCCGCCCCGCTGCAAATAACCGAGAATCGTTTTTCGGGTTTCAATTCCTGTGCCTTTTTCAATCAATTTTGACACATAATCGGCTGCCGAAGCTTCTCCTTCGGGCCTGCTAATTCCTTCGGCAACGACAACGATAGAATAGGGTTTTTTCTTCTCGGCACGTGTTTTTAGGTATTGATTCACGGCTTTGGGATTATAACTGAGCTCGGGAATCAAAATCACATCGCCGCCGCCAGCCATACCCGCATAAAGCGCGAGCCAGCCGGCATGATGACCCATAATTTCGATTACCATAATGCGTTTATGCGAGTTAGCTGTCGTGTGCAGCCTGTCGATGGCATCCGTGGCAATGCTCAGCGCTGAGTCGAAGCCAAAGGAAAAGTTTGTCCCATAAACGTCGTTGTCAATAGTTTTCGGAATTCCCACCACATTCATTCCCAGCTCACTGAGCTGATAAGCGGTTTTTTGGGTGCCATTGCCGCCAATACAGACCAGACAATCCAGCCCGAGTTCTTTGTAATGTTTTTTGATCAGCTCCGGCTTGTCAACATCGCCTTTGCCTTTCTTTTTAAACGGTTTTTCGCGCGAAGTACCCAAAATAGTGCCGCCCAGTGTGAGAATGCCCGATAGTTTTTCTTCGGTAAGTGGCGCATATTCTTTGTGAATAAGTCCTGCAAAGCCGGATGATATACCTATCACTTCCATGCCATGGCGCACGATGGCCGTTTTGCCTACGCCACGAATGGCTGCGTTGATGCCAGGGCAATCGCCGCCCGCAGTAAGAATGCCGATACGTTTAGGATGTGCCATAATGCTATTTTTGTTTTTGCAAAGGACGGGATTTTTTGTTTTAATTAATTTCAGGATGTGGAGTTTATTGGTTGAAGAGTTTACGAGTTGATGAGTTCACGAGTTCACGAGTTGATGGGTTTACGAGTTGAAGAGCCTAACGCCATTCTTTGCCTTTCAGAGAAAAAAATCGTGTATATTTGAAACCTCATTCCAATAAAAGTTCTCAAACCAAAGAAACATCGCTATTTCACGAAATTTGACCCATGATTAAAACGAAAATTCCGCTGCACTGGCTCATTCTTATCGGCATGGCTGCCGGCATTTTATTTGGCCTTCTGGCTGTTGTGGCCGATTGGCAGCAGTTTACCATTGACTGGATAAAACCCTGGGGAACCATATTTATCAGGCTACTCAAGCTTATTGCCGTGCCGCTGATTATTGTTTCGCTAATCAATGGCATCTCCAACCTCAACGATGTTACGAAGCTATCACGCATCGGCCTCAAAACCATCAGCCTTTACCTGCTCACCACCGTTATTGCCATTAGTGTTGGCTTGGCCGTGGTAAATATTATCAAGCCTGGCAAGCTACTTCCTGAAGATAAATCGCTGGAGTTTCAGCAGAAATATGCAGACAATGCAGCTCAAACGGACGTAAATACAGGCGATTCAGGCCCGCTTCAGTTTATCATTGATGTGGTTCCCGACAATATTTTTAGGGCTACCACCGAAAATACCAGCATGTTGCAGGTCATTTTTTTCGCAATCATTTTTGGTATATCTATGATTTTGATTCCCGCTGATAAAACTCGGCCTGTAAAAGCACTTTTTGAATCGCTGAATGAAATTGTGATGCAGATGATTCACCTGATTATGCGGGTGGCGCCCTATGGGGTTTTTGCGCTAATCGCTTCCATCACCGTTGAGATGGCAGGCGACAATATTGCCGATACGGCAGCCCTTTTTGGTTCGTTGGGACTGTATGCACTGAGTGTAATTCTCGGATTACTATTTTTGGTTTTTGCAGTTTATCCGATACTGATCAGCCTGCTTACTGTGATTGGTTTCAAGCAGTTTATCAAAGGTCTCGCGCCGGCGCAATTGCTGGCTTTTTCTACCAGCTCAAGTGCTGCCACGCTTCCCATGACGATGCAATGCTGCGAAGAAAACTTAGGTGTAAAAAAAGAAGTAAGCAGCTTTGTGCTTCCGCTGGGTGCTACCATTAATATGGATGGAACAAGCTTATATCAGGCCGTTGCAGCAGTTTTTCTGGCTCAGATTTACGGCATGGACCTTACGCTGATGCAACAACTTACCATCATCCTTACGGCAACGATGGCCTCTATTGGTTCAGCTGCTGTGCCTGGAGCTGGCATGATTATGCTGGTGATCGTATTGGGTGCTGTGGGTATTCCTACCGAGGGAATCGCCCTGATTTTTGCAGTTGACAGACCGCTGGATATGCTCAGAACAGTAGTTAACATCACCGGAGATTCCAGCATAGCATGTGCAGTAGCACATACCGAAAATAAATTGGATGAAGAACTTATCCTCGAAAACAAAGCTAATCTATAAGTACAATTCTCATGAATAAAATACTCGCTTTTTTAGGACTTATTTTATTGCCTATCATCGCTTCGGCGCAATATCAAAATGTGCGGATCGACACCTACAGCTCGGCCAATGAGCCTAGTATTTGGATCAATCCGAAAAACCCGTTGGAGATAATGGCCGGCACGAACTTAAACTATTGGTATTACTCAGAAGATGGCGGCTACAGCTGGGATACAGATGTGCTGGTTTCGCCGCAATACGGTGTGTGGGGCGATCCGGTGATAATGACTGACACGGCAGGCGACTTCTATTTCTTTCACCTTTCGAACCCTGTTGTAGGCAATTGGATTGACCGCATCGTCTGCCAGAAATTTGACAAAGCCAACAGGCAATGGTCTCCCGGAACTTTTATGGGCCTCAATGGCGAAAAGGCGCAGGACAAACATTGGGTGGTGGTTGACCCAGCCAGCAACGATTTTTATGCCACCTGGACGCAATTTGACGACTACGGAGTTTCCGATCCTTCGTGCCAAAGCAATATTCGTTTCAGCAAGTCGGTTGACGCCGGCGAAACTTGGACGCCCGCCATCACAATAAATCAGGTGCATGGCAACTGCATTGATAGCGACGAAACCACCGAAGGCGCTGTGCCTGCAGTTGGGCCTGATGGTGAAATTTACGTGAGTTGGTCGGGCCCGGAAGGTATTGTTTTTGACCGATCGCTGGATGGCGGACAAACTTGGCTGGACGAGGATATTGCCGTTGATCCGCATATTGGCGGCTGGGATATCAATATTCCAGGCATTTCGCGCAGCAATGGCATGCCCGTAACCAAATGCGACCTCAGCAATTCAGTCCATCGCGGCACCATTTATATCAACTTCGCTGATCAGCGAAATGGTGCTGACGACACAGATATCTGGCTCACTAAATCGACAGATCAAGGCGAAACTTGGTCGGAGCCGGTGCGTGTAAACGATGATGGCCCGGGCAAGCAGCAGTTTTTTACCTGGATGGATATCGATCAGACTAATGGAAACCTGTACTTTGTGTTTTATGACAGGCGTGCTTATGACGACAATCAAACCGATGTATATTTGGCCATGTCGGCAGATGGAGGCGAAACTTTCACCAACACCAAAATCAGCGAAAGCCCTTTTATTCCCTGGGATAACGTATTTTTTGGTGATTACAACAACATCTCGGCCCACAACAATATTGTGCGCCCCATCTGGACACGTTTGGAAAGTGGTGCACGATCTATTTATACTGCAATTGTTGATATGTCGGTTAGCCTTCCCGAAATGCCAAAAATTCCTTTCAGCCTGTCGCAAAATTATCCTAATCCATTTAAGCAAAGCACCTTGATCAGCTTTAAGCTACGCGATGCTGGCAAGGTAAACTTTACAGTTTATGATCAAACCGGACGCGTGGTGGCCAGACCCATGCAAGGCGCATTTCACGAGCGCGGAAAACACGAGTATCACTTCGATGCAGCGCAATGGCAGCTAATTCCCGGGGTGTATTATTACGAAATAAGCAGTAATAATCAAGCCATGCACCGCAAGATGATAATTGCAAATAATTGATATAAAGCACATTATATGACAAGCTGAGCCATTGATATTTTTTCTATCTTTGGCGCAGATTTTTTTGAGGATTGCAATTTCAACTATGATTCAAGACGAATTAAAACCTATACTGGAGGCCATCCGGCGCAAAGCGCTCGAGGTGGGCGTGCGTAATCTTTCGTTTGACAAATTAGAGCCTGTGATTGGAGATGATGTTCATGTACTCAATAAATACGTGAAGACAAATGAGGAGCTGGTGGAAAAAACGCTACAACTGGAGCGCGAAAAATTTGCTGAGATATTTATAGAATACGATTTCGAAGGCATGAATGCCATTGATATTCTGCTTATTGTATCGCGCGAGTTGGCTCAAAAATTTCACGAGATATCACCTGCCATCACCTTCGAGCTCAAAGGGCTTTTTCCTGAAATATACCAAAATCATTTTGAGGAACGCATCCGTTTTATCTCTGATAAAATCCGTATCAACCTCACCAAAGGCATCAGCCAAGATATGTATCGCAGCGATTTGAGCATCGAGCTGATTGCGCGGCTTTATATCAGCCGACTAATCGATATCCACAATCCAGACTTTTTTCCGCCAGAAGCTTTTTCTTTCAAAACACTTTTTGATGTGATGTTCGAGAATTTTGTGCGCAGCATTGCCACCCCAAAAGGCCTGGCTTACTATGAAGAGAAGAAGAATTCAGCTGGGTTGGAGTAAAAATTAGATAAGTCATCCATCCGTGCGACTTTATAGCATAATTAGATAAAAGATCAAGTAGTTATAGTTAGCCGCACGTCCGTGTGTCTTTACCGTGGTATTGATTGATAATCAGGGATTTAAAATCGTCTGGCATTAGTAATTGTATCACGATTGTGGTAACAAACGATTTTTCCGGCAGCTAAAGCTGCGCGGAGTCCGGAAAAATTTAAAGGATTCAAAACAAATCTTGACAAAATTACCAAATATTGGTATCTTTGATCAAAAAATTGAAGTGGCATGAATAAAAACACCTCAGTATCTATCAGCGATTATTTCAATGAGTTTATTCGAAACAGCATTGATTCGGGGCGCTACAAAAATGCGAGTGAGGTAATACGCGCGGGTCTGCGGCTATTAGAAGAGGAAGAAAACAAGGTGTTGGCTTTGAGAGCTGCTATTCAAGATGGCCTAGAAAGTGGATCAGCAACCGATTTTGATCCTGAATTGCATTTAGAGCAGCTAAAAGCAAAAAAGATGTAATGAAAAGCTATAGATTTTCTAATAGAGCTGTTGCCGATTTAACGCAAATTTGGAGTCATACGTTTGATTATTGGTCTGAAAATCAAGCTGACAAGTATTACAACATGCTTATTGGCAGTTGTGCTAAGCTGGCTACAAATCCCCGCTTAGGCAAAAACTACTCTATAGTAAAAGAAGAATTAATGGGTTTTAAAGCAGGGCGTCATATAATATTTTACCGATGCCTTCAGGTTGATGGAATTGAAATTATTAGAATTCTGCATGAACAAATGGATTTAAAAAACAGAATAGAGAGCTAAGCTTCTGGTTGTTTTGAATTATTGATGGAGCCTATTTTTTTTAAAGCGGGATTAATGAATAATTGGCTTGGGAATGTTCATCAACAGGCGTTAACAAAAGATTACAGCAGACAGCGGATGATGTATTCGTATTTTCCGGCAGCTAAAGCTGCGCGAAAACCCAAATTTATTCAAATAGCACAATCACAACTGCTTAAATAATTTTAACAAATACTACGGAAACTTTTTAAACAATTATCGTTTCCTGCTGTTTATTACTGTACTTTTGCAGCCCCAAATTAATCCCGTATTTAAAAAAACCATGAATATAACCCTATGGATAAGCGTAAATTAACAACAATTCTTCTATTTGCAATGGCTCTGCTAAGCACAGATGTGCTGTTGGCACAAAGCGAGGAAATGGCTTTGAACTTGCAAAATGCACGTGAATATGCCCTCGAACACAATTACACCTTGCAGTCGGCGGAGCTGGACATTGACATAGCCCGCTACCAAGTGAAAGAAACCGTCAGTATTGGCTTGCCGCAAGTGGAGGCATCTATCAATTACAACGACAATATGGCGCTTCCTACACAACTTTTGCCGGGCGATTTTTTTGGTCAGCCGGGGCAGGAAGTCGAGATTCAGTTTGGTACCAAATACAATGCTTCGCTGAGTGGCTCGGTAAATCAACTGCTATTTAGCGGAAACTATATCGTTGGCTTGCAAGCCTCCAGGGCATTTTTACAGCATAGCAAAAAGCAGTTTCGCAAAAGCAAAATCGAGGTGATAAAAACTGTTTCGCAGGCCTATTTCATGGTGCTAGCCACCGAAGAAGGGATCTCGGTGATTGATTCTACCCTGGAAATCACCCGAAAGCTGGCCGCCGAAACCCGTGTAATATTCGAAAATGGCTTTGCCGAAGAAACAGATGTTGACCAGCTCGAACTGCTGATTTCCGACTTAGAAGTAAGCCGTGTGGACGCCCTCAGTCAGCTCGAAATCTCCAATGCCTACCTTAAATTATACCTCGGCCTGAATAATGAGGCCTCCTTATCGCTTGAAGAAAACTTGGAAGAGCTGGTAACGGAAACAACCGGAACAACGCTACTGGCCAGCAATTTTGAGGTGCACAAGAATATTGATTTCCAGATATTAAAAAACCAGCAAGACTTGGCGCTACTGCAGGTGAAACTTGAAAAGAGCAACTACCTCCCTACCCTTTCAGCTTTTGTAAACTATCAAACGCAGGCTCAACGAGGCACCTGGAACTTTTTTGATCCAGACGAGAAATGGTTTGGCAGCTCGGTTTTTGGGGTCAATATGAATATCCCGATTTTCAGCAGCGGCCAGCGCAATTCCAAAGTAAGGCAGGCGCAGTTTGATCTGGAAAAAACCAGGGTTGCTGAGCAACAGCTGAAGTCGAGCTTGGAAATTCAGTTTGAAACCACGCTACAAGACTACGAAAATGCTCTGCTGAACTACGGCAACACACGCAAGAATAAAGAGATTGCCGAGAAAATATTTCGGCGCACCGGCATCAAATACCGCGAAGGCGTAGCATCGAGTTTGGATCTGCTAAACACCCATAACCAATTCCTCAATGCACAATCGCAATACATCAATGCAGCCCTGCAAGTGCTCAATATGGGCGTTTCGCTAGAAAGCTTGTTGGCAGATGGTTATCAGGAATAATAACGGCATAAAATGGATTCAAAAGAAAAAGAAATAATTAGGCAGGCCGCCGAAATCTTTAGCCGGTTTGGCATCAAAAGCATCACCATGGATGAGCTTGCCAGGCAGATAGGCATCTCGAAAAAGACTTTATATCAGTATTTTACTGATAAAAATGATTTGGTAGAGAAGAGTCTTGACGCCATTACGGCAGAAAATCAATGCCTGATCAATAATATCGACAAAAGCCTGAATGCTATAGAAGAGATGGTGGAAGTGTATCGCTAT
>CAZOEV010000107.1:0-7688 GCA_964578915.1 uncultured Lentimicrobiaceae bacterium | reverse complement strand
TACTTTTTTAACTGGCACGCCCAATGTTTTCTCTACTTCTTCAGCAAATTCTTTTTGATCAGCCGAGGCAGTAAAGTGCACGCCATCATCCCAAAAATAACGACAACTTTCAGGTTTTTTTATGTAGTTAAAATAGATTCTCGGGTTTTTTCCCGCCAAGGCAAAAAGCTCATCCACATATTGTGGCATCGTAAACAACGACGGACCCGCGTCAAAACGGTAGCCATCTTGCTCAAAAACGGTGAGTTTGCCGCCAGGATAAGGATTTGCTTCTAAAACGCGTACTTTGTAACCTTTTAGCCGAAGGCGTATTGCACTGGCAATTCCGGCAATTCCGGCACCGATAATTAAAGCCCTGTCCGATTTTTCTTCAGTGGATTTGGTTTGTGTCATGGCATTAATGGTTTTTCCAAGCAAACTTCACGAGTTCTTCAAGCGGCACAAAATCTAAGGCTTTTTCGTGGGTAGCTTCCAGCACAACTTTTGGCGCTTTCCCAGCGATATAAGCTTCTAACCAACGCTTTACGCATAAACACCAGCGGTCGCCAGCTTTCAATCCCGGGAAGTTGTAGGCTGGCATAGGCGTGGTTAAATCATTACCTTCGGCCTTCGAAAAAGCCAGAAATTCATCTGTTACCACGGCACAAACAGTATGCAAGCCCCGGTCTTCTGGGCCGGAAATACAATTGCCATCGCGGTAAAAACCCGTTACAGGACTATTGCCACAGGCTATCAACTTTTCGCCGAAAACATTTCTCTGCATGAAATTCGTTTTTGTTTTAATGGTTTATAAATCAATAAACAAACTTACGGTCATTTGGTTTTGTTAGTATGCATTTTTCCATCAAATTTAAGGCTTGTACGCGCAAATGAAGCCCCAATAAGGATGATGGATTTTTCATAACTTTGCCGCCTGAAAATAAAGCCATTAAAATGAGAAGCTTAATTCTGATTCTTCTATTTTTCAACCTTTCGGCCACGGCCCAACAGCCCACCAAAGAAAATCCGTATCAGCTTGATCTGATAGAAAATGTGGCGGAATACAAGCAGATGATAGCGCAAAATGAAGCAATGCAAGTAGTTGATTTAAAGTCTTTCATTCCTTCTCTTGTTCTCGATATTCGCTATGCGACTACCAATAATTTCACCAACGAAGTCGTTTATCCTGAAGCAGAAGCTTTTACCCGCTTTCCTGTGGCTGTTGCTCTCAAAAACATTCAACAGGAATTAGAAAAATCAAACTTAGGCCTTAAAATATTTGATGCTTACCGCCCTTATGCTGCCACGCTTCGCTTTTATGAACTGTATCCTGACACCACTTTTGTGGCAGCACCATGGCATGGCTCACGACATAATCGCGGTGCAGCTATCGACCTCACATTAATTGACTTAAGCACAGGGAAAGCACTCGAAATGCCTACTCCGTTTGATGATTTTACTAAAAAAGCCGCTCCCGATTATACAGAATTACCCGACAATGTCAAAAGAAATCGCAACCTATTGATAAGTATTATGGAAAAACACGGTTTCAAGGTTTATTATGCTGAGTGGTGGCATTTCGACTTTCAAGGCTGGGAGCAGTTTCCCCTAATGAATCTTTCTTTTGACGAATTACGGTCTCAACAATAATATTTCACGCAAATTCTTTAAGTTTTATGGATTACAATTTCGCAGCAGTTGAAAAAAAATGGCAGGATTACTGGCGCAGCAACAACATATATAAAGTAGCTATCGACCAAAACAAGCCTAAATTTTATGTGCTTGACATGTTTCCCTATCCTTCGGGCGCCGGACTTCATGTGGGCCATCCGCTGGGCTATATTGCCTCCGATATTTTTGCCCGCTTCAAAAGACTTAAAGGTTTCAATGTTTTGCATCCAATGGGTTACGACGCTTATGGACTTCCTGCCGAGCAGTACGCTATCCAGACTGGAACACATCCGGCTATAACAACAGAAAAAAATATTGCCCGCTACCGGGAACAGCTGGATAAAATTGGGTTTTCTTACGACTGGGACCGCGAAGTGCGCACCAGCGATCCAGCATATTACAAATGGACACAATGGACTTTTATTCAGCTTTTTAACAGTTGGTACAATAAAAAAACCAATTGTGCAGAATCCATTTCCAATCTTATTTTGGCCTTTGAAAAAGGCGGCAGCGATTCTGTTAATGCGGCTTACAGTGATCACGAAGGATTTACTGGCGCTGAATGGCAGCAAATGGACGAAACCGCGCAGCAGCAAACCCTGATGCACTATCGGTTGGCCTATTTGGCCGATACCATGGTGAATTGGTGTCCGGCACTGGGTACGGTGCTTGCAAATGATGAAGTAAACGAAGGCCTTTCGGTAAGAGGCGCCCATCCCGTGGAACGGAAATCTATGAAACAGTGGCTGTTGCGCATTACCGCCTATTCCGAACGCTTGCTCAAAGGATTGGAAGAGCTCGACTGGAGCGATTCTATAAAAGATATTCAGCGCAACTGGATTGGAAAATCAGTAGGTGGATCGCTCCATTTTGAAATTGAAGGACAAAAGGAACAAATTGAAGTTTTCACCACCCGTCCCGATACAATTTTCGGTGCTACATTTATGGTGCTTGCGCCTGAGCACGAGCTGATTGAGAAAATTACCAAAGATGCGCAAAAACCTGCCATTGATGAGTATAGACAGCGCACCAAAAACCGCTCGGAGCGCGAACGTATGACCGAAGTAAAAAGAATTAGCGGAGAGTTTACGGGAGCCTACGCAATAAATCCGCTTAACAACAAACCTATTCCTATTTGGATTGCCGATTATGTGCTGATGGGTTATGGCACCGGCGCAATTATGGCTGTTCCGGCGCATGACAGCCGCGATTTTGCCTTCGCCAGACATTTTAATTTAACTATCATTCAGGTTGTTTCGCAACCCGGCGAAGTGCTTACTGATGTAAAAGATTGGGAAGAATCTTATGACGGCAAAGAAGGCATTTTAATCAATTCTGATTTTATCAATGGCATGCACGTCAAAGAAGCAATTGCCAGCATTCTTGAGGTATCCGCACAACGCAAAATTGGTCGCAGCCGCATAAATTACCGCCTGCGCGATGCCATTTTCAGTCGCCAGCGTTACTGGGGCGAGCCATTCCCTGTGTATTACAAAAACGGCATGCCTTATATGCTCAACGAAGATGAACTTCCACTTGCGCTGCCTGCCGTGGATGCATACTTGCCCACAGAAAGTGGCGAACCACCCTTAGCCAGGGCCAAAGACTGGAAAACAAAGGAAGGCTATCCGCTGGAAACCAATACTATGCCTGGTTTTGCCGGTTCAAGCGGCTACTACCTGCGCTATATGGATCCCAACAATAAATTTGAATATTTTAGCAAGGAAGCCAATGGCTACTGGCAGGAAGTTGACCTGTATATGGGCGGCGCCGAACATGCCACCGGGCATTTGATTTATGCGCGCTTCTGGAATATGTTTTTGTATGATATCGGCCTGACAGTGAAGCCCGAACCTTTCAAAAAAATGATCAATCAGGGCATGATACAAGGTCGCTCAAGCTTAGTTTACAGGGTAAACACCGAAAAGATGGCAGAGTATTACCTTTGGGAAAAGCTGCGCGACAAAGGCATGGGATATGAGTTTATCCGCGATTTCAGGGATGGACGGCGAAAATTTGACTTTTTCTGTCCCGAAGCAAAACTTATTATTGAAGTGAGAAAAGTAAAATCACTTGAAAAACTTGCCCATCCTTATGCAGAATATGCACACGAAAAAGGCTATCGCATGTTGTTGGTGCCGGTACGCGATATGTTGCTCGAAAGAGACCTTGTTTTCAATAATATAGCCAAACTGCTTGCCAACCCAAGCACGCCTGTTTTTGAAGAAAAGCCAATGTTGAAAACCATTCCGGTATTTGCTTCAAAAAACATCCAGGGCCGCGAACTGTTTTCTGATCCTATTCATGTTGACATCAGCCTGGTAAATAATGATATTCTTGATATTGAAGCCTTTAAGAAATGGCAGCCGCACCTAGCCGAATCCGTATTTATGCTTGAAGATGGCAAATACGTCTGTGGCTCGGAAGTGGAAAAGATGTCAAAATCTAAATATAACGTTCAAAATCCTGATGAATTAATTGAACGCTACGGTGCCGATACTTTGCGTTTGTATGAAATGTTTTTGGGTCCTCTGGAGCAGTCAAAACCCTGGGATACTCAAGGTATTGAAGGAGTTTTCCGCTTTATTAGAAAGTTTTGGCGTCTGTTTTTCGACGACAACCAACAACTAAAAGTGTCTGAAGATGAACCAACAAAAGCTGAGTTAAAAGTGCTTCATAAAACGATCCGTAAAATAGAAGAAGATATCGAGCGTTTCTCCTTCAATACGGCGGTATCAGCTTTTATGATTTGCGCAAATGAACTGGCTGATTTAAAGTGTAATAAGCGTAGTATTCTAGAGCCACTTGTTATTCTTATTTCACCTTATGCGCCACACCTAGCCGAGGAATTGTGGGAACAACTGGGGCATGATGTGAGCGTTGTGAAGCAAGAATTTCCTAATTGGGACGAAACATTTTTAATTGAAAACACGTTTAATTATCCGGTTTCTTTTAATGGCAAAAAACGTTTTGAACTGGAACTTCCTGTTACCATGAATGTGAAAGAGATTGAAAAACACGTGCTTGAGCTCGAAGAAACCGCTAAATGGATGAATGATAAACCTGCAAAAAAGATCATTGTTGTACCCAAACGTATTATTAATATTGTAGTTTAGGCACGAAGATTGCTGTCACACTATTTATTGTAATAAATACCATCGCCCTAAATGTGGAAAAAGCTGCTTATACTTATCCCTGTTCTCTTTGCACTAAGTGCACAGGGGCAGCTACGCGAACATGCTAACGAGGCTTTTGGCGATAAAGAATTTACACGTTATAGCGTGTATTACAGCTCTTTACTTACCGGAAATGTAGTAGCAGGTGAGGCCACCATCGAAGTGAAATCGCATAAAAAGCAATTTTTTGATAGGCCTGTTTGGCATATTGTTGGCGAAGGTAAAAGCAAGGGTGCCTTTAACTGGTTTTATAAAGTGCGCGACCGTTTTGAAAGTTATGTGGACAAAGAAGCGCTGGTTCCTTATCTTTTTGTTAGGCGTACCCGCGAAGGCGATTTTGTGCAGGATGATGATGTTTATTTTTATCACAACGAAAAAAAGGCGATCAGCAGAACCGGCACCACCGCCATTCCTGATAATGTGCAGGATTTTGTGTCTGCCTTATTTTTTATGCGCACCCTGAGTTTGGACGATTTTGATGCCGACAGCGCCTACTATCTCGATTTTTTATTGGATGATTCGGTTTATGTCAGTAAGATAAAGTACCAAGGTACCGAGCATATCAAAACAAGTATAGGCACTTTTCGCTGCCTGAAAATTGCCCCAATGATGGCAACCGGCGAAGTGTTTGCCGATGCTTATCCGGTGAGTGTTTGGGTTACTGATGATAAAAATCACCTACCCATTCTGGCCGAGGCCAAAATTATCGTTGGAAGCATAAAAATGGAACTTATCGACTACAAAAACTTGCTCAATCCTATAGAAGCGCTGGTGAAAAAGAGGCAGTGAGAAAGCTTTGTCGCCCTTTTTGCAAAGTATAAACTGCATTATGCAATTAACCTTCCTTGCAATAGAAAACACCAGCAACATTTTATTATCAAATAAGTCAATACTTTAGGCAAACAGTAGCACTTTTTTCCAAAAATGCTCCAATTGAATTAAGTAACTTTGTAACTTATTTTAATTGCGAAAAATGTTTGAACAAACTTTTAAAAACATAGACGACATACTTCATAAAGATGCTGGCTGTGGCAGCGAATTGGATTATGTAGAGCAAACATCCTGGATATTATTTCTCAAATATTTGGACGACCTAGAAAAAGATCGTGCTACTTCTGCCGAACTTACAGGCAAGTTTTATAAGCCCGTCATCGACGCAGAATACCAATGGAATAGTTGGGCAGCTCCTAAGATTACAAATGGAAATGGCGTATTAAAAATTGACCATAACGCCTTGACGGGAGACGACCTTAGCGACTTCGTAAACAACAGCTTGTTTCCGTACCTCAAAAAGTTCAAACTTTCGGCCGAAAGCCCCGACACCATTGAATACAAGATTGGCGAGATTTTCAGCGAACTAAAAAACCGCATACAAAGTGGCTACAATTTGCGTGAAGTTATTAGCCGCATTGACGAGTTGCGTTTCCGTACCCATGCTGAAAAACATGAGATGAGTCATTTGTATGAAGACAAAATCAAAAATATGGGCAATGCTGGGCGAAACGGCGGCGAATATTACACACCCCGACCGCTCATTACCACCATTGTAAAAGTGGTTGCCCCGAAAATTGGAGATAAAATTTATGACGGAGCAGTAGGTTCGGCGGGTTTCCTGTGCGAAGCTTTTGATTACTTAAAATCAGGCAAAGACCTGAGCACCAAAGAGTGGGAAACCTTGCAAAAACATAGCTTCTACGGCAAAGAGAAAAAATCACTGGCCTATATTATCGGTATTATGAATATGATTTTGCATGGTGTAGAAGCTCCTAACATCATACACGCCAATACGCTAGCCGAAAACCTGGCCGACATACAAGAAAAAGACCGCTACGATGTGGTGCTTGCCAATCCGCCTTTTGGCGGAAAAGAACGCGCCGAAGTACAGCAAAACTTCCCGATTAAAACAGGCGAAACCGCATCACTCTTTTTACAGCATTTTATTAAAATACTCAAAGCAGGCGGCAAGGCTGGCGTGGTTATCAAAAATACCTTTTTGAGCAATACCGACAATGCCACCACTGCTATTCGTAAAACATTACTCGAAAGCTGCCACCTGCACACCGTGTTGGATTTGCCAGGCGGTACATTCACCGGCGCAGGCGTAAAAACCGTGGTGCTGTTTTTTGAAAAAGGTAAACCCACGCGCAATGTTTGGTATTATCACTTAAACCTCGACCGCAATTTGGGCAAGAACAACCCATTGAACGAAAACGACTTGGCAGAATTTGTAGAACTCCAAAAAACCTTTGCCGATAGCGAAAACTCTTGGACGGTAAGCATAAAGGATATCGACCAAAACACTTTTGACCTCAGCGTAAAGAACCCCAATAAAAAAGAAGAAGCAGCTTTACGTCCACCACAAGCCATTTTGGAAGAGATAAAAGCCTTGGATGAAGAGAGTGCTAAAATTTTAGATAAGATTAAAGTATTGCTATGAGTAAAGAACTAGTTTTATCACAAAAGCAGATTGAAAATCGAATTTTCAGTATTCGGGGCAATCAGGTGATGATCGATCGTGATTTGGCTGATATTTATCAGGTGGAAACCCGTGTACTCAATCAAGCAGTAAAAAGAAACATCGATCGTTTCCCTGAGAAGTTTAGGTTTCAATTAAGCCTTGATGAAGTAGAAGATTTGAAATCACAAATTATGACCTCAACTTCAAGATCACAAATTGTGACCTTGAACCCATCAGGCACCAAGCAAGGTAGCAACATCAAATACCTGCCCTATGCATTTACCGAGCAGGGTGTTGCAATGCTATCGGCTGTATTGCGCTCTGAAATTGCCGTGCAAGTAAGCATTCAAATTATGGAGGCCTTTGTAGAAATGCGAAAACTCATTGAAGGGCACAGTGGACTC
>CAZOEV010000106.1:0-7702 GCA_964578915.1 uncultured Lentimicrobiaceae bacterium | reverse complement strand
TTTGAAACAGTCGTTTACCTTAGTAAACTCCTTGATTTCAAAAACTTCGAAAGCCTAGTCTTTGGCATTTTCTTATCAAAGCCTGAAAAAGAGGCGTTTTCTTTCTGGCAGTTTACATCGGTTTAGAACACAGATTAATCGGAACATTTGAAAAAGTTATCGATAAAAAAACCAAAAGGCGCGTCAATTGATGCGTCTTTTTTTATTACACTAATTAACGATAACTTAACATAAATGTTGGCACAATCTTTTTGAATTGCGTAATATTGCTTCATAAATTCAGAAAACATAAAACTGTGGAAAACATTTATTTAGTTCTGGTAATTGTTCTTTTCATCCTTGCTATTTCCGATTTGGTGGTGGGTGTAAGCAACGACGCGGTAAACTTCCTTAACTCTGCCATTGGCGCAAAGGCCGCACCTTTTAAAATAATTATGGCAATTGCAGCGCTTGGCGTGCTGTTTGGTGCCACCTTTTCGAGCGGTATGATGGAAATTGCGCGAAGCGGTATTTTTCATCCCGACAAGTTTTATTTCTCCGAAATCATGCTGATTTTTCTGGCCGTTATGATCACCGATGTGATTTTATTGGACACCTTCAATACACTTGGCTTACCCACTTCTACTACAGTTTCAATTGTTTTTGAACTACTTGGCGCTTCTGTGGCCATCGCCCTGATGAAACTTTCAAACAGCGATGCCGGTTTGTACATGGGCGATTATATTAATACTTCCAAAGCCCTCGCAATTATTTCCGGAATCTTGCTATCTGTTGTTATTGCTTTTAGCATTGGTGCGCTGGTGCAGTTTTTTGCCCGCTGGGTTTTTTCGTTCAACTACGAAAAACGTTTCAGGTATTTTGGCGCCCTTTACGGCGGTTTTTCTATCACTGCCATCATCTATTTTATGCTCATAAAAGGCATGAAAGGAGCCTCTTTTATAACAGACGAAACAGCAATATGGATTAACGAACACACCTTGCTAATTATCAGTGCTAGTTTTTTAGGATTTACCATTCTTTTTCAGTTATTACATTGGATTTTTAAACTCAACATATTAAAGGTAACAGTTTTGGCAGGCACTTTTGCACTTGCTATGGCCTTCGCCGGAAACGACTTGGTAAACTTTATCGGTGTTCCACTTGCCGGATACGAATCCTTCAAAACATTTATGCTTGATCCGGGAGCCGATCCCAACTTCTTATTGATGAGCTCTTTGAAAGGAAAAGTACAAACGCCCACTATGTTTTTATTATTGGCAGGATTTGTAATGGTAATTACGTTGTTTACCTCTCGTAAGGCCAAAAGCGTTGTAAAAACCTCAATTGACTTGAGTCGTCAGGATGGTGGCGAAGAGCGCTTTTCTTCTTCGCAGCTTTCACGCTCTATTGTGCGCCTAGCCATCAATATCTCGGATAATGTATCGCGTTATGTGCCAAAATCCGTGAAAAAAAGTATGGAAAAGCAATTCCGTATCCTTCCCCATGAAAAAGACAACAAAGATTATCCAGCTTTTGACATGTTACGCGCCTCTGTCAACCTAGTGGTTGCTAGTATTTTAATTGCTTTTGGAACCTCACTAAAGCTGCCATTATCCACTACTTACGTTACTTTTATGGTAGCCATGGGAACCTCACTTTCCGACAGGGCTTGGGACCGCGAAAGCGCTGTGTATCGCGTTACAGGCGTGTTTTCTGTAATTGGCGGCTGGTTTTTTACAGCCCTCTCAGCTTTTACGGTTGCATTTTTAATCGCATTATTCTTCTACTTCGGTAATATGTACGCCATTGCAGTGATGGTAATTTTATCTATCTATTTGGTTTATAGAACACACAAAATACACTCTAACCGTGAAGCTACCAGAGAGGCCACAGCTCACGAAATGGATCAAATTAACAATGATAATATCCTGGAGCAGTGCACTGGCAGCGTAAATACAATAATGAATCAGACGCAACTTGAATACAAAAAAACGATTTCTGCTTTGATTGATTTTGATGTGAAAGCGCTAAAAAAGATTTCAAAATCTACAGACAAAATAGAACAAGATGCAAAAAGCAAAAAGAATTCAGTAACCCAGATTATCGCTAAACTTAAAGAGGATGCCCTCGAAAGCGGTCATTATTATGTGCAGGTGCTCGATTATTTGCGTGAAATTTTGCACAGCCTCAATTTTATTGTAAAGCCGGTCTATAGCCATATTAACAATAACCACAAAGAGCTTAGGACTGCACAACTCAATGAATTAAAGATACTTAGTCAGTATCTAGGCAATTTCTTCACACATATCACGAACGATATAAAAGCAGCAAATTTTGAGAACCAAGACAATATTGCTGGCGAGCAACAAAAGCTACTCAACTTGATTGATCTTTTTAGGAAAAATGAGGTGAAACGTATTAAAAAGGAAGCCGGAAGCACCCGCAACAGCTTGCTATTTATGACGATTTTGCAGGAAACTAAAAACCTTTGTTTATTTAGCTTCAACCTTTATAAATCGCAGCGAGATTTTGTGATGTATCAGACGCCAAAAAATTAAACGCGCTTAGTCGTATATTTGAAATTTATCGGACTAAATAGTCTTTGAAAGAAAAGGCCAAATACTTCATTTCAGCAGGCTCAATGTAGCACGTTACATTCGTTTTTGAAACAGTCGTTTACCTTAGTAAATTGACTCTGTCTTCTTCCTTGCAAGGCATATACAAAGCAAGCTTTGCCTCTGCCCTTGCTTCGTTCGTCAGTTCCTTGGTTTCAAAAACTTCGAAAGCCTAGTCTTTGGCCTTTTCTTATCAAAGCCTGAAAAAGAGGCGTTTTCTTTCTGGCACTAAACAAGGAGGTTGATGGTTTAAGAATTGGATTTTAATCAGTTTAAAAATTTTGGAAGATTTCAACAAAAAGTAAAAAAGTATCAATAAAAATCATTTCTCCGCCCGCACAAAACGGTCCTTGTTATGAAAATCCTGAAAACATTGTGCGTTTGATAATCCATTTTCGTCAAAAATAGCCATTACTTCTTTTGAAAATGCTTCATTGATTTCAACCCAAATACTGCCACCTTTGTTAAGCTTTTCGGCAGCCAATTTTGCCAGTGCATAATAAAACACCAGCGGATCTTCATCAGAAACAAAAAGAGCCAGGCTTGGCTCCCAATCCGTAACATTTTTCCGCATCAAGGCCTGCTCAGAATGCCTAACATAAGGCGGATTGCTTACGATCAAATCGGCTTGCCGTTCAAAGTACACGTGTTTTTCTGTTAAAAGATCAGCTTTAATAAAGTCCACGGCAACTTCATGCAAAGCTCCATTTTCGCGGGCAACATCCAGCGCTTCGGCGCTCACATCAAAAGCAGTAACATTAGCTTCTGGAAATTCAAGTGCCAAACTAATAGCCAGACAGCCTGATCCCGTTCCAATATCTACAATTGAAAAAGTTTTTCGGCTTTTTTCTTTATCAATAATAAGGTCAATGAGCTGTTCTGTCTCCGGTCTCGGAATCAAAGCACCGGATTTTGTAATAAACCGCCTCCCATAAAATTCCGTTTCGCCCAAAACGTATTGCAAAGGCTTGTTGTTGAGTAATTCCTTCACAGCAAAATGTAATTGTAATAATTCTGATTCGCTCAGACGCAAATCAGGTTCTAAAGCCATTTTCACCTTATCAAAACCAAAAAAATGCTTTATCAACAAAACAACCAACTGCGCCGATTCGCGTGATCCATATAGAGGAATAAGTTGCGCAACATAGTAATCGCGAACCGTTTTGAGTAAGTTTGAAGGCACTTTCATGCAACAATTTAATTTCTGTTAATTGTGGCAAAGCTACCAAATACGCTTTAGCCTGAAAAATTCATAAATTTTTCCTGTCGTAGACAGCGTCAAAGATACAGTAATAAGTTTTTTCAAAAGTTAAACTGTATCTAAGCCGAAACTAACCTGAGTTTCAATTATACTTCTAAAAGTTTATGAATAGGTCAGGTTAGATAAGTCACAAAAAAAAGCCACACAATTTGTGCAGCTTTTTTTTAATAAATATCGCGCCTAGCGCATCGGATATTTTTTGAAAATCTCACCAGATTTCATCAAAATATCCACATATTGTGCTCTTTTATAAGTAAACGGATCTTTCATTTTAGCTCTGGACAGATTTCCTTTGAAATCTTCCACTTTCTCGTATTGACGCGTAGTCATCCAGGCTTCCATTTCTTGAAGCATTTTCGTGATTTGCTTAGGTCCATTCTTATAGATGGTGCTTACCACTTGCACGGCATCGGCTCCGGCCAAAATCATTTTGATAGCATCGGCTCCAGTAAATACGCCCTGACTAGCACATACACTGCCTTTTACATTATCATAAAGCAATCCAGCAAAACGTAGAGCGAGCCGGTTATCCTGCTCATTACTCAGATTATAAGGAAAGTGATGCGTTTCATCGTCGATGTTGATGTCGGGCTGAAAAAGCCTGTTGAACAACACAAATCCGTCAGCACCTTTTTTGTCCATTTCGTTGATGGTGTAGAGCGGGTTAGTGTAAAAAGAGCTAAGCTTAACGCTTACCGGAATTTTCACTGCTTTTTTCACCACTTCAATGATGTCGAGTTCTTCGTTAAGAATTCCACGGCCATCAACATCAAACTCAACCGGTGCAGTATAAAAGTTGAGTTCCAACGCATCAGCACCGGCTTCTTCAAGCTTTTTAGCATACTCGATCCAGGTTTCGTCGTAAACGGCATTCAAGCTGGCAATCAAAGGAATGCTAAGTGCCTTTTTGGCTGCGGCAAAATTCATCAAAAACTCTTTAGGACCAGCCTCATAAAGGTTATCCTGAAACAGATTAGTCATTTCAGCATTGCGCTCGTTGTAATCAGTCATTTCCTGATGCATCTCCAAATTTTCAAGTTGAATCTGCTCTTCAAAAAGCGACTTGTAAACGATTGCGGCAGCACCGGCCTGCTCTAATTTTTTTAACATCTCAATATCGGTAACCAGATTGCTGGCGCCTACAATAATGGGGTTTTTCAATTCGAGCCCCAGGTATTTCGTACTCAGGTTCATAGTGTTATATTTTTTTAAAAATTTACAGATTTAGCCTGTTGCTTTTGGTTTGTAAAAGTACATATTTTTAGATTGACTGTGGGCGATAGTGCTAATCTAAAATCATTATAAATTAGCATGTTGGGCTCTGTTTAGAGGCAATCTATACGCGCTTAATGTCAATATTTAGTAATTTCGCACTGAATCTATAGAAGGCTTCACAAACTACGTAAAAGCTTAAATTTTAATAAGATATGAATATGAAAAAGAAGTTTATAACCTGCGATGGCAATTATGCTGCGGCTCACGTGGCGTATATGTTTAGCGAAGTTGCGGCTATTTACCCCATTACACCCTCATCCACTATGGCTGAGTACGTTGACGAATGGGCATCTTATGGCAAGAAAAATATTTTTGACGAAACAGTACATGTATCCGAAATGCAGTCGGAAGGTGGTGCTGCCGGCGCAGTGCACGGTTCTTTGCAAGCCGGTGCTTTAACCAGCACTTTTACGGCTTCACAGGGTCTGCTGCTGATGATACCTAATATGTATAAAATTTCGGGCGAACTTTTGCCCGCCGTTTTCCACGTAAGTGCGCGTAGCCTTGCAGCACAAGCGCTTTCAATTTTTGGCGACCACAGTGATGTAATGAGCACCCGCCAAACTGGTTTTGCCATGTTGGCAACGGGTAGTGTTCAAGAAATTATGGATATCGCTGGTATTGCTCACCTTGCAGCTATAAAATCACGTATTCCATTTTTGCATTTCTTTGATGGTTTCCGCACCTCGCATGAAATTCAGAAAGTAGAATATTTTAATGCTGACGAATTAAAGCACATGGTTGACTGGGATGCGATTCAGAGATTTCGCGATCAGGCATTAAATCCTGAGCATCCTGTAACAAGAGGAACTGCTCAAAATCCTGATATTTATTTCCAGTCACGCGAGGCAGCAAATCGTTTTTACGATCCAATTCCTGATATGGTAGAAGAATATATGCAGGAAATCAATAAACTCACCGGACGCGAATATCATCCGTTTACCTATTATGGTGCGCCAGATGCTGAAAACGTGGTGATTGCAATGGGCTCTGTTACAGAAACTATCCGCGAAACGGTTGACTATCTGATGGCCAAAGGCGAAAAAATTGGAGTAGTTTCAGTTCATTTGTATCGTCCTTTCTCGGCTAAATATTTCCTCAAAGTAATGCCAAAAAGCGTAAAACGCATTGCTGTATTGGACCGCACCAAAGAGCCAGGTGCCAATGGCGATCCTTTATACTTAGATGTTAGAGAGCTTTATTATGGCAAAAAAGATGCGCCTGAAGTTGTTGGCGGACGTTATGGCCTCAGCTCGAAAGATACTACACCAGCCATGATCATTTCAGTGTATGATAACCTGAAAATGAATGAGCCAAAAAATCAATTCACAGTAGGTATTGTTGATGACGTAAGCTTTAAATCATTGCCAATGCTTCCAGAGATAAGTATAGCAGCCAAAGGCACTTACCAAGCTAAGTTTTATGGCATTGGTGCTGACGGAACTGTAGGTGCCAACAAAAACTCTATCAAAATTATTGGTGAAACCACCGATAAATACGCACAGGCTTATTTCGCTTACGACTCCAAAAAATCTGGCGGCGTAACCACTTCTCATTTGCGCTTTGGCGACACCCCTATCCGTTCACCTTATTTGGTTGGAAAACCTGACTTTGTTGCTTGTCATGTTCCTGCTTATCTGGGAAAATATGATATGCTCAAAGGCCTGAGAAAAAACGGCACTTTCTTACTCAATAGTATCTGGGATGCCGAAGAAACACAATCGAAACTGCCTAATAGCATTAAAAAATATTTGGCCGAGAATAATATTGACTTCTACATTATCAATGCCACACGCATTGCTGAAGAAGTAGGATTGGGAGGCCGCACGAACACCATTATGCAATCGGCTTTCTTTAAAGTAGCCGAAATCATTCCTTACGAGCAGTCCGTTGAAAAGATGAAGGCTTTCATCCTGAAATCTTATGGAAACAAAGGCGAAGAGATTGTAAGAATGAACAACGCTGCCGTTGATCGCGGTGGAGAAGTAGAAAAAGTTAATGTTCCTGCCGAATGGGCCAAACTTGAAAAAGAGGTTCGCGAATTTGACAGCAATGTTCCAGATTTTATTAAAAATGTTGTGCAGCCAATCAATGCTATGGATGGTGATGACCTTCCAGTGAGCGCATTTTTAGGCCGTGAAGATGGCACTTTCCCAGCAGGTACAACGGCTTACGAAAAACGTGGTATTGCCGTGCATGTTCCTGAATGGCTACCTGAAAATTGTATCCAGTGTAATCAGTGTTCTTATGTTTGTCCTCACGCTGCTATTCGCCCATTCTTGATAAATGCCGAAGAAGAAGCCAACTTGCCAGAGGGCACAGAATTGCTGGAAACTAAAGGAAAATTGGCTCCGCATAAATTCCGCATCCAGGTGAGTCCTTTAGATTGTACAGGCTGCGGCAACTGCGCTGATGTTTGTCCTTCAAAAGAAAAAGCCTTGGTAATGGAACCACTCGAAAGCCAGGAAGCTGAAATTGGCCGCTGGGATTATTTCGCCAACAATATCACCTATAAAGATACGGTTGTAAATAAATTCCAGTCATTTAAAAATAGCCAGTTTGCACAACCTTT
>CAZOEV010000105.1:1113-7704 GCA_964578915.1 uncultured Lentimicrobiaceae bacterium | reverse complement strand
AACCAGTCCGCAAGCTTGTCCCAAAACACCCAAAAATGCATAAAACAAGCCTTTAGCAGGATATTTTAGTTGAATCTTCTGGCCTTTTACTTTATTAAAAACCGTCAGCACAATGCCGCCCACGGTAAGCGTCATGCCGACGAGATGCAACACTCCCATTGTTTCGCCGAGCAAAAGCCAGCCTAAAACGGCGGTAACTGGTGGCACAAAGGTCATTACAAGCATGGCGATGCGCGAGCTGATCATGCGGTAGCTGTGAAACAAAAAATAATCGCCAAAAACAAAACCAATCAAGCCCGACAAAGCCAGCCAGATCCATTGATGCGAGGAAGCGTCGGTTGGTAATACAAAGCCTCTGACCAGCAGGCCGTAAATGCTTAAAAACACCAATGCAAAACCAAGCCGGATGATGTTTACAGCCAGCGAACCCACGCGCTTGCTCGCCACCTCGAAAGAAATCGCGGTTATTGTCCAGAAAACGGCCACCAGTAATGCGGCTAATTCGCCAGTGTATGCTTGCATAAGCTGATTTTTAGAAAGCGCAAAAGTAGACGAATTCAATCAAATATGAAGGATTTTCAAAATCCTTAGGATTTTTAAAAAAAAGTGGCTGCCGGGGTTTCCGACAGCCACCCAATAAATAAGGTGTAATTCCGACTTGCTAATTTGCAACGCTACAATTCAAACTTGATTCCTTGCGCCAGCGGAAGTTCGTCACTAAAGTTGATGGTGTTGGTTTGTCGGCGCATATAAACCTTCCAAGCATCGCTGCCCGATTCGCGTCCGCCACCTGTATCTTTTTCGCCACCAAAGGCGCCACCAATTTCTGCACCCGAAGTGCCGATATTGACGTTGGCAATACCGCAATCTGATCCTTCGTGCGAGAGGAAACGTTCTGTTTCGCGCATATCCGTGCTAAAAATTGCTGACGACAAGCCCTGTGGTACGCCATTATGCAGTGCAACGGCTTCGTCCATGGTTTTGTATTTCATCAGGTAAAGGATAGGCGCAAAGGTTTCTTCCTGAACGATATGGAAATGATTTTCTGCTTCGGCAATTACCGGAGTAACATAATTTCCTGATTCATAACCTTCTCCTTCTAAAATCTGGCCGCCATAAAGAATTTTTCCGCCTTCTTTGTTCACTTGTTCCAAGGCATATTTAAAGCCTTCAACGGCGGTGTTGTCAATCAGCGGTCCAGCCAGCACTTCTGGGTCAAGCGGACAGCCGATACGGATTTGTTTGTAGGCTTTCACCAGTTTTTCTTTAAAAGTGTCGTAAATAGACTCGTGAATGATAAGTCTTCTAGTTGAAGTACAGCGCTGCCCAGCTGTGCCTACTGCGCCAAAAACGGTAGCGCGCAAGGCCATATCCAGGTCAGCTTTGTCAGAAATTACGATGGCGTTGTTGCCGCCCAGCTCCAAAAGTGTGCGACCGAGGCGTTCGCCAACGATGCGTCCTACACGGCGGCCAACAGCAGTGCTGCCTGTGCATGAAATAAGCGGAACTCTTTTGTCGGCCAAAAAATTGTCTCCAATATGTTTGGAACTGCCAATAACGAGGTTTGTTACGCCTTCGGGTACTTCATTTTTTGTGAGTACATCGGCAATGATATTGTGAACGGCTACCGCGCATAAAGGCACTTTTGAAGAAGGTTTCCAAAGCACTACATTGCCGGAAATCAAGGCCAACATGGCGTTCCAAGCCCAAACGGCAACCGGAAAATTAAATGCGGTAATTACGCCAACAACTCCCAGCGGATGATATTGATCATACATACGGTGGCGGGCGCGTTCGCTATGCATGGTGAAGCCATACAGCTGACGCGACATGCCTACTGCAAAGTCGGCAATGTCAATCATTTCCTGTACTTCGCCTAGCCCTTCTTGGTAAACTTTTCCCATCTCGTAGCTAACCAACATGCCGAGATCTTCTTTATGCTTGCGCAGTTCAAGGCCTATTTGGCGCACAATTTCACCACGATGCGGCGCTGGAACCATACGCCAGCTTTTGAAAGCTTCTTGCGCTTTTTCCATAACAATTTGGTAATCGTCCCAAGTTCCCTGTTTTACGCTGGCTATCAGTTTGCCATCGCCTGGCGCATAGCTCTCAAGCGTTGTTCCATTGGTTTCTAGCCACTTAGCACCCGTGCTGGCGCCTTTATTAAGGTCTTGAATGCCAAGGCGTTGTAGCGCGGATTTAATATCCATTTTTTCGTGATTGTGTTTCATGCGGTGATGTTTTTTAGATTAGTGTATAAAGTCTTGCTGCACAGAATTTCCGCTTTGAAAATTCTTGTTAAAGTCTATTTGTAGCTTTTTTGAACGATTATTCGATTTGTTGAAATTTTTTCTGCTTTCGGAAATAGCTTAACTCCTTAATTGAACTCCGAAAATGTTTTATAGTGTGATCGCCAGCGCGGATTGTCATTGCTACCGTATTATATAGGAAGGCAAAACTACAAAAATTATTTTCAGAGCTGTAACCCAATGATTGCGTGTGTCATTTTTCATTTGATTCAGGCTTCTTTTAATAAAGAAACTAATCTTTAAAAAGAATTAAATGTAATGGGTCTAAATAAGGATATTAATCTGTAATGAATTTTTAGCTTTCGGTGTTGTAGAAAATTTATTAAACTATTATAAATTAGTTATATATATTATTTTGAACTTCTTATATATCCGAATAATGTAGTTTGCTAAACTTATTTAGATTGATTATAAATTTCGTTTAATAAAGAAAAACATCTTTAATGAATGATATTTTAATTAATTTTGCTGCACAAAAACAAAAGAGATGATACAGTCAGATTTAGTATTAGAAAAAAGAAAGACGGCAGCAGTTCCTGAGCCGGCTATTCGCAGGATGCCTGCTTACCTCACCTTGCTCAGGCAGTTGTCATCCGAAGGTCAGGAATATATTTCTGCGCCACGTCTTGCTGTTCATCTGGATATTGATCCCACACAGGTAGTGAAGGATTTAGCCTACACCGGTGCTTCCGGCAGGCCACGCGTGGGCTATGTTGTTGCTGATTTGATTCGGATTTTAGAAGAGTTTTTGGGGTTCAATCGCAAGCATGAAGCGTTTTTGGTTGGAGCAGGCTATTTGGGCGGTGCTTTAATTCAATACCAGGGTTTCCGTGAGGCGGGAATGAAAATCGTTGCGGCTTTTGATATCGACAAAAAAAGAATTGGCACAGACATCAATGGCGTTCCTGTCTTTGATTTGGCAAAATTCCGTGATTTGGCTGGCCGACTGCATATTACTATTGGCATCATCACAACACCAGGATCATCGGCGCAACAAATCGCCGACTTGATGGTGGGCTGGGGCATCAAAGCCATTTGGAATTTTGCTCCGGTAACAATAAAAGTTCCCGCACACGTGATCGTTCAAAACACGCATATTTATTCAAATTTAGCTGTGATCCTTAATAAGTTGGAGCATAGCCGCTAATATATTGACATAGTATAAATTACTTAAGAAATTAGTATAATGATAACAGTAACAAACACAAAGCTCAGGCAATTTGATCAAGTGGTAGAAATTATCGAAAAGAATAACAACGATAAAACCCGCCTGATTACAATTTTGCAGCAAGTGCAAGAGGTTTATCGTTTTTTGCCTCCGCAGGTGCTTACTTATGTTGCTACGGCGCTAAATATGCCAGTAGCCGAAGTGTATGGCGTTGCTACTTTTTACGCCCACTTTTCGCTTGAAGCCAAAGGTAAATATGTTATAAAGGTATGCGACGGAACAGCTTGCCACGTAAAAGGTTCCTCAAAACTGCTTGATACGCTACGCGGAAAACTCAAGCTAAACGAACAAAAACATACCACGGATGATATGTTGTTCACTATTGAGGCGGTGAGTTGCTTAGGCGCTTGTGGATTAGCTCCTGTAATGGTCATCAACGAACAGGTTTACGGCGAGGTAAATTCAAAACGTTGTGATGAGGTGCTTCAAAACCTAATCACAGAGGAAAATAAAACTGAAAGTGCATCATAGAAAATATTAAAACGATGGAAACAGTAACAAAAATAGATTTGCAGCAGGTACAAAAATCCTTTAATAGTGCTGCATCCCGCGTTCACAAACGTGTTGTAATATGTGCCGGAACAGGCTGTATTGCTAATGGTGCACTCAAAGTGTATGAAGCTTTTGAAAAAGCCGTGGCAGAAGCCGGTATGGATCTTTTTGTAGAGCTGGAGCTGAATCATCACGATGACCATAAAACCATACATCTGACAGGTAGCGGATGCCAAGGCTTTTGCGCTAAAGGACCGCTAGTAAATATCCTGCCCGAGGAAACCATGTACACCAAAGTGAAAGTGGAAGATGTTCAGGAAATTGTTGAGCGCTCACTGATGAACGATGAAGTGATTGAGCGTTTGCTTTACGTTAATCCGGTTGATGGAACCAAAAGCAAAGGACAAACAGAAATACCTTTCTACAAAAGACAAAACCGTTTAGTATTGGGCGAATGTGGTCACGTTGATCCACAAAGTATCCGCGAATATATCGCCCATAATGGCTATATGGGTGCCGAAAAAGCTTTCCTTAAGATGACACCGGAAGAGGTGTGCAACGATGTTTTAGAGTCAGGATTGCGCGGTCGCGGTGGCGGAGGATTTCCAACAGGCAGAAAATGGTTGTTGACCCTTAAAGAACCCAGCGAAAAAAAATATGTGATCTGTAATGGTGATGAGGGCGACCCAGGCGCTTTTATGGACAGAAGTCTTATGGAAGGCAATCCTCACCGTGTGCTCGAAGGTATGATGATTACGGCGCGAGCAGTAGGCGCTGATGAAGCCTATGTATATGTAAGGCTCGAATATCCTTTGGCGGTAAAAAGAATGCGCAAGGCTATTGAAGATGCAATGGATGCTGGTGTTTTAGGCGAAGATATTTTTGGTAGCGGTCACAATATGCACATCCACGTTATGGAAGGTGCTGGCGCTTTTGTTTGCGGTGAAGAAACGGCATTGATGGCTTCTATCGAAGGAAAGCGTGGTATGCCAAACCCTAAACCTCCGTTCCCAGCGCAAAAGGGACTTTTCAATAAGCCTACAGTGATCAACAACGTAGAAACCCTGGCAGCAGTGCCGCTTATTATCCGCAACGGCCCATCGTGGTTTAATGCCCACGGCACGGAGCGTTCAAAAGGAACGAAAACTTTTGCCCTAACGGGTCACGTAGCCAATACCGGCCTCATCGAAGTACCGTTTGGAACTACCCTGCGCGAAATCGTATTTAATATCGGAGGTGGTGTTACCGACGATGATGGTACCGTGAGCGGAAAAATGTTTAAAGCCGTTCAAATCGGTGGCCCATCTGGCGGATGCCTCACCGAGGAAGACCTCGATATGCCACTCGACTACGATAACCTGAAAGAAAAAGGCGCTATGATTGGATCAGGCGGATTGGTGGTGATCAATCAGCAATCGTGCATGGTGCAAATTGCCCGCTTTTTTATGAACTTCACCCAAAGCGAAAGCTGTGGAAAATGCGTGCCATGCCGCGAAGGAACAAAGCAAATGCTTTCATTACTCGATGATATTATTGCGGGTAAAGCTACTGAAGAAACCTTCAATCTTTTAGAAGAAATTGGCAATGTGGTGAAAAAAGCATCCCTCTGCGGATTGGGAAAAACTGCTCCCAGCCCTGTACTTTCTACCATCGTGAAGTTTAAAGAAGAATATATGCAGCACATACACGAAAAACGTTGTGCTACAAATAATTGCAAAGCCCTTTCAGTCATAAGTATCGATCCTGAGAAATGTATCGGCTGCACGGCCTGTGCCAGAAAATGCCCTGTAAGCGCGATCAGTGGTGAGAAAAAACAGCTTCACTTTATTGATCCTGAACTGTGCACCAAATGCGGTGTATGTGATCAGGTATGTAAGTTTGATGCAATCATAGGCTTTAACTAGAAAAACAAGGAAATCATGGAAACTAAAGGAACTATATTAGTTGACGGGATCACAATTCCCATAGAAAACGAAAAGAATATTCTCGAACTGATACGCAAAGCAGATATCGAATTGCCTACCTTCTGTTATCACTCAAATCTGAGCACTTATGGCGCTTGCCGCCTGTGCATCAGCGATATCGAAGGAATGGGCATTCAGGCTACTTGCTCTGTGCCTCCACGCGATGGTATGGTAGTGAAAACCAATACCAAGGAAGTGCGTCAGATCCGTAAAGTAAACCTCGAACTGCTGCTGGCAAACCACGATATCAGCTGCCCCAGCTGTTCGCGTTCAAACAATTGCAAATTGCAGGATTTAACACGCAGATTGGGTGTTGACAAAGTGCGTTTCAAAAAAACAGATAAAATTGCTCCAATCGATAACCACTCCTGGAGTATTATCCACGACCCGAACAAATGTGTGCTTTGCGGCGATTGCGTGCGGGTGTGCAAGGAAATACAATCAGTTGGTGCTATCGACTTTGTAGGTCGTGGTGCAAAAACTACCGTTGCTCCGGCTTTCCTCAAAAGCCTCAAAGATGTGGAGTGCGTGTATTGCGGTCAGTGCGTTTCTGTTTGTCCAGTAGGCGCACTCGTGCCAAAACCTGAAACAGAACAAG
>CAZOEV010000105.1:0-1103 GCA_964578915.1 uncultured Lentimicrobiaceae bacterium | reverse complement strand
TTGGGACGCTATCAACGATCCTGATAAAGTTGTGGTGGCACAAGTAGCTCCTGCAGTAAGGGTAGCTTTGGGCGAAGGCTTTGGCATGGAAGCTGGAAGTATTTCCACAGGCCATATTGTTGCTGCCCTCAAACGCCTTGGTATTGATCAGGTTTACGATACTTCATTTGCTGCCGACCTCACCGTTTTTGAAGAAGCTACTGAGTTTATTCAACGCAAAATGAAAGGCGAAAGACTGCCTCAGTTTACTTCTTGCTGCCCAAGTTGGGTCAAGTTTACCGAGCAATATTACCCTGAGTTGCTTCCAAATCTTTCTACCTGCAAATCTCCTCAGCAGATGTTCGGCAGCGTAGCCCGCGAAACACTTCCTAAGATTTTAGGCATTCGTCCTGATCAATTGGTAATTGTTTCTATCATGCCTTGCACGGCTAAGAAATTTGAAGCCAAACGCGAAGAGTTTATCCACGATGGAATAGCCGAAGTTGATCATGTGCTTACCACCGAAGGCCTGGGTCGTATGATTCACGAAACCGGAATCAACTTTAAAAAACTGACACCAGAATCTTTTGATCTTCCGATGGGATTCAAAACCGGAGCTGGTGTAATCTTTGGTAATACCGGCGGTGTAAGTGAAGCTGTGCTTAGGTTTGCTTATGAAAAACTGACCGGAGAAAACCTGCTTAAAACTGACTTTAAAATAGTGCGCGGCATGGAAGGCATCCGTACCGTTGCTGTTGAGCTCAACGGAACGAATATTAAGCTTGGTATTGCACACGGATTGGCTAATGCACGCGTATTATGCGATCAAATAGTTGCTGGAACATCTGATTACGACTTGATCGAAGTGATGTCGTGCCCCGGCGGATGTATCGCAGGTGGTGGTCAGCCAGTGAGTTTTGAAAGCGACTTCCGCGAAAAACGTATCGCAGCACTTTATAATGTGGATAAGCAGCTTCAGTTGCACAAAGCACAGGAAAATCCTTACGTAAAGGAATTGTATCAGCTAACGCTAGGCGAAATTGGCAGCCCCAAAGCCCACGAATTGTTGCACACCCATTATCATGGCCGCATTCCTCGCCTCGGTGCTTCGCAGCCCCGTGCGC
>CAZOEV010000104.1:0-7715 GCA_964578915.1 uncultured Lentimicrobiaceae bacterium | reverse complement strand
AACCCACAACAAAAGCATAATCTGCCGCATTGAAACTGCCGCCAGTAAGACCGCCCTCGTCAGCATAATCAAAGCTGCCATAATTGTGGTATTGCAAGCTCGCAGAAAAATTCCCAGCTTTCTCAAAAGACCTGGCATACTGAATGGTAGCAAAATTAATGTCGGAAAAATAATCTACATAGGAAAGAGCCAGTTTTCCGCTCATCGCCTGATTTATCAATGCTGGATTATATATTCCGAGCTGTATATCAGCATCATCAATAGGCACCATAGAACCGCCCAAAGCCGCTACTCGTGCTGAATTGGTGGCATCGATAAAGCTATACGTCCCTTTATTGGACTGCTGAGAATACAGGTTAAAGCTTAGAACAAAACCTGAAATAAGAAGTAGTAGGAAAGGTATTTTTTTCACAATTTGTCAATTCGTTATTGCGGTGAACGTGCTTTATTAACGCGATTAGAGCCCATTTATTATTTAAGAATTTGAGCAGAAATAATTTATAGCGAACGAACGATTTTCCGAGAAGCCAAAATACGACCACCTTGTTTCAAGTTCACAATATATATTCCTGGCTTAATGTCTTTTACGTTAATTCTTCCACTTGAATTATTTGCTGGTACCTTTTTCAATATCCGGCCTTGCAAATCACGCAATTCCACTTCAAGTTGATCATCTTTTTGCGATGTATGCATAAACTGCACCCACTGCTGCGCAGGATTTGGAAATACTTCAAAAAGCCTTTTACCAGCTTGCTGTTCATTTTGCCCTACCCAGTTTAACCATTCATTATAAAGTATTTGCAACTCATCAATTGGCTCAACGCCGTTGGGAGTTTCTGGTACATTGAGATCGAGATACAAGCTATCCGCATCATCATCAGCCTGTGCTATGCGCAAAAATGCTGACAAAGAAGAAACGCCTTCAGGAGCACAGCGCGTATCTGCACCCACCACATTTGCACCTTGCAAAGCGGCCATAAGCTTATCGGCCAGAGTGCCTTCGGTGCGTAAAAAACGGGATTCAATGCTGTCGATAATTTGCTGTCCCAGCAAAATATTACCCTGAATGCTGTAGTTTGCTCCAGTGTGATGACCTTTCCAGTTCATACAGTTTGCGCCGGTAAAAGCCGCCGATCTGGAATTCCCAGCCTCATCAAAATCTACGATCCCGTATTGACGAAGTCCGGGTTGATTTTGCTCATCATTATTTTCGAGCCAGTCGATAATTTCCTCTGGCGATAAACCTTCAAGCATCCTTTCATGGGCATTGGCCTGATTGGCCGGACGCCAATAGGATTGGGTGTGAATGGCGCCACGGCCAGGAATAATATCGCTGATAATTATCGCTCCGCCAGCAATTGCGCTGTTATCAAGACAACTGGCACCGGCACTTCCCACCTCTCCTGTCAAGGTGTCCACAGCAACAATGCTAAAAGTATCCTGAGCTTTAGCAGCAAATTGGATCGCAAAAAAACTTAAAAAAGTAAGTAGAAAAATCTTCATGAAAGGAGTCTTAAATTAATTGAAAGTCAGTAATCTTTACAAAAAACAAGCCCAAAAAATAGCATATCCTTCGGGCTTGAAAAGTCAAATCAGCTTATTTTTTCTGCTGCAATTTTTTAATTAAATTAAGTGCGCTACCCGATTTGAACCACTCTATCTGATTCTCATTATAGGTGTGGTTTACTTCCAAACTCTCAGTTGAGCCATCGGCATGAGTTAGCTGCACGGTAAGTGGTTCGCCTGGCAAGAAGTTTTCCATGCCAAGAATAGCTATGCGGTCATCTTCCAGAATTTTGTCGTAGTCGTCTTTATCTGAGAAAGTTATTGCCAACATTCCCTGCTTTTTTAGGTTTGTTTCGTGGATACGAGCAAAAGACTTTACCAAAACTGCTTTTGCACCCATAAAGCGTGGCTCCATGGCAGCATGTTCGCGTGATGAACCTTCACCATAGTTTTCGTCACCCACGATAATCGACCCAAAACCGCTATCTCTGTATGTTTTTGCTGCGTCAGGCACGGTGTCAATTCCATCAGTGATTTGATTTTTCACTGCATTAGTTGCCTCACCAAAATAGTTTACAGCACCAATTAGCAAGTTCTGCGAAATATTTTCCAGATGCCCGCGATAGCGCAACCAAGGGCCCGCCATTGAAATATGGTCTGTAGTACATTTCCCTTTCGCTTTGATTAGCAAATACATACCCGTAATATCTTTTCCATCCCAAGGCTTGAAAGGTTCTAAAAGTTGTAAGCGATTTGAATCTGGAGCTACATCAATTTCAATTTTAGAACCGTCTTTGGCAGGCTCCTGATAGCCATTATCTTCTACAGCAAAACCCATTGGAGGCAGCTCAATTCCCATTGGTTCATCAAGTTTTACTTTTTCGCCCGCTTCATTTTCCAGGTAATCTGTCATTGGATTAAACAGCAAAGATCCAGCAATCGCGAAGGCAGTCGTAATTTCTGGAGAAGCCACAAAGCCATGTGTATTGGGATTTCCGTCGTTACGCTTGGCAAAGTTGCGGTTGAAAGAGGTCATAATGGAGTTTTTCTCTCCCTTATCGGCATTGTGACGCGCCCATTGTCCGATGCATGGACCACAAGCATTTGCCAGTACAACGCCACCAATTTCTTCAAAAGTTTTTAGGTAACCATCACGAGCTACTGTATAACGTACCATCTCAGAACCAGGCGTTACGGTGTATTCCGACTTCACCTTCAATTTTTTATCTGTGGCTTGCTTGGCAATAGAAGCAGCTCTTGAAATATCTTCGTAAGAAGAGTTTGTGCAGGAGCCAATAAGTCCAACTTCTAATGTTTCGGGCCAGCCGTTGGCCTTTACTGCTTCGGCAAATTTTGAAACAGGAGTGGCCAAATCAGGCGTAAATGGCCCGTTAATATGTGGCTCTAACTCACTCAGGTTGATTTCGATAACTTCATCAAAATACTTTTCTGGGTTATTATAAACTTCCGGATCGGCAGTAAGGTGTTCAGCCACCCGATCGGCTTCATCAGCCACTTCTTTGCGGCTTGTTCCACGCAAGTATTCAGCCATTTTGGTATCGTAGCCAAATAAAGAAGTAGTAGCACCAATTTCGGCGCCCATATTACAAATCGTACCTTTTCCGGTGCAGGAAAGCGATTCGGCTCCTTCGCCAAAATATTCAACGATAGCTCCAGTACCGCCTTTTACGGTCAAGATTCCGGCAACTTTCAAAATCACATCTTTGGAGGAAGTCCATCCGCTTAATTTTCCGGTAAGTTTTACGCCAATTAATTTCGGAAACTTGAGTTCCCAAGGCATTCCGGCCATCACGTCAACGGCATCAGCGCCGCCCACTCCAATAGCTACCATGCCCAAACCGCCAGCGTTTACGGTATGTGAGTCTGTTCCAATCATCATCCCGCCGGGGAAAGCATAGTTTTCTAACACCACCTGATGAATAATTCCGGCGCCAGGTTTCCAGAAACCAATACCATATTTATTGGAGACGGTAGCCAGAAAATCAAATACTTCCTTATTGGTATCTTTTGCACTTTTGAGATCGGCATCAGCACCAACTTTCGCCTGAATCAAGTGGTCGCAATGCACAGTGGAAGGCACGGCAACTTTGGCTTTTCCGGCCTGCATAAACTGCATCAGCGCCATCTGCGCCGTAGCATCCTGCATGGCCACCCTGTCGGGATTAAAATCAACGTAAGATTTTCCGCGCTCATAAGGTTTGGCAGGCAATGCCTCCGAAAGATGACTGTAAAGAATTTTTTCGGTGAGCGTTAACGGACGATCCAAAAGTTTGCGGGCGGTGTCGATATGCTTTGGCATACGGCTGTAAACACCTTTAATCATGTCTAAATCAAATACCTTCATGCTGTCTTATTTTTTGATAATCATTTTGTATTGTTAATGTAATAACAATTAAATCAAGCTTTTACTGCAAATTTAATAAATTCCATTCTATCAGACTACAGCCGGACAAAATAATTTTACTGTAAAACTGAATAACTGTGGTTGTAAAATTCATTCTGATAACATTATTTTTCCTGTAATTGTGCGGCTTGGCGTAACGAGCCGATAAATATATATTCCTGCTTTGGCTTCTTCTTGAACACCAAAACCGGTTTGGTTCGTTTTCCATGTGATTTGGTTAACCCCTTTTTTTGAATTGGTCTTATTTGTCCGAAAAACTATACGCCCTTGCAAATCAACAATTTCAAGGCTCACCGGCACGGCCTTTTCCAGTTCAAAAGCAAAGGTAAACCGCCTTTTTGAAGGATTGGGATAAACTACTACACCTTGAAATTGCTCAGTGATGCGTAAATCACTAATAAAATTGGCAATAAGGGCGAGATCACGCTGTATAAGCGGCAAATTAAGGATTAATCTACCTGCTAAAGCCTCGGCCATGCTTACCGAGTCAATGGTTCCGCTGTCAGTATTATACCAATCAATGCGATAAGTACCAGTTTTTAGCGGCAAAATAACTTCTGCGGAGGCTGGTTCGGGCAATTGATTATTATCGTATAAAAACTTCCAGTTGTAATCGCGGTGATGAATCCAAGCCATCAGGCTACTTTCTTGAAGTAAGCCAAAAGCACGAATTTTTGGCAGATAGTTTTCCAGTGTAAGCTGCTCAATTTCCAATACGCTAGCAAATCCTGTTCCTAAATTATCCAGCTTCAGCTGATGAAAACCAGCAGGAATTTCAATAAAATAATTTTCGGAAGCCTCGACAGTTTGCTCAAATACCACAACTTGATTTAGTATCACTTGCAGTACTGCTTGGTTCACCTGATTTCCGGTTTCTATAATTAAAACAGTGTTTTCAGTAAAATTTCCTTTAAAAGTTGGCGGATTGCGCAAACCTGCAAAAATGGAAAGCGGTCCATAGAGAAAACTTCCCAAACTATCTGCTGAAGGCACCATTTGGCCTGTGCTGTGCCACTCAAAAATATTGGAAGGTGAAGGTGCTGTAAGACTAAAAAAATCAGGTTTAATTATCCAATCCTCCCTAAATTCGTCTTGGGTTTGCAAGTGAGCTGGATTTGAGGCGTTTTGAGGCATTTCGCCTAAAACATTGGCCACCGCACCAAAATTGGAATACAAATTCAGCTGATCAATATATTCTTCCCAATACCATGGAACCACAGTTCCCATAGAACCGGTGAGTGCAGACGTCCATAAAGCATTGTGCAGCGCAATACCGCCTGAATCAAGGATTGCCATGGAATCGCTGATGTGGCCGAGGCCAAATTCGCCAACCAAAACAGGCTTGTTATAATTTTTGGTGTACATATTAATCTGACGAAAAACTTCACCGGAAAGATCAGCAGTTTTTTTGTAAAGATGAAGCTGTGTAAAATCAATGGCGAGATTATTCCAAACCTGCGGCTCGCTTTCGGGAAGCGCGTAACCGGCAGAAACAAGGTGGTTGTATGGATCTTTTTGCTGCAACCATTCCGCCATTTCAATGACCCATTGACTAATTTGTTGTCGATTATCACTGTAAAACGGGAAATTGTCGGTTTCAGAAAAAATTTCCCAGGCGGCCAGATTTTTTGAATAACCCCAGCGAGCTAAAATGTAACGCATGCGATTTTTGTACGCCACCTTCGCATTTTCGTTTGAGAAAAACTCCTGAGGCGTAGCACAAAATCCTCCATTCTGAATATTGTAAGGGTTTGATGTCCAGTCTTCTTGCGCAAAGCCAAAATTCAATTCATTGTGAATTGAAAACGCCAATTGAAGAAACAAATTCTGCGTTTTAGCCATCCTAAAAAGGCTGTCGATCATAAAAGCATCGGGCTGTCGTGGGCCATAATTACGCAATCCACCTTCGCTCCATTCCAAATGATAGCCCCAGGGAGTGAGCATCAGCTTGGCGAAATTGGCGCCATTTTGTGACAACTTCGTAAAATAATGTGCCATAGGATCATAGCCTGGAAAGTCGCTTGTCCAGGCAATATTCTCACCTATCAGCGACATTTTTTTTCCTCCGGTATCCTTTAGCGTGCGCTTATCCTCTGCAACTTCAATAAAGCCTTGCGGATCATCAGCGGCAACAAAAAAATCAAAATCCGAAGTGATAACAGCACCACTTTCATCAGTAAATTTGAGTTTGAACTGCCAGTTCCCCGCTTTTCGCGGGCTAAAACGCAAGCGAAAGTGGGGAACGCCGATAGCTTCCAGCTCATCCCCGTTAATTTCTTGAAAATTTTGAAAGTAGAATCCTTCAATAATTTCTATCTGCCCATCAGGCGTGGTGAAAAAAGCTTCTAAAAGCGCCTTGTCAAAGTCATAAAAATTGTCGGCCACACTTTCAACAGAAACAGCCAACTCAAATTTGTCATACTGCAAAGGATTTTCAGTAAGTATTTCGATGCCAACTATTTCGGGCTGCGCCAAAACGCTGGATGCTATATTTAGCATCAATAACACCGTTAAAGCACGTAAAAAAGTAGAGAAAAATTTCGGCATCTGGTTGATCTTTATGTAAAAGTAACACAAAAAGACCAAAAGCGTTCAAATCAGCAATTCAAAAAGGATTAGTTTTCAAGCAAACCGCGGCCGGTTTTAACAATTTTACCTTCTGCTTTAAGGGTTTGGATTAGGCGATCGAGCACGCCATTCACGAAAATTTTGCTGCGCGGTGTGCTGTAAAATTTCGAGATGTCGATATATTCGTTCATGCTCACTTTGATTGGAATAGAACGAAAAGTAAAAATCTCGGCCAGCGCCATTTTCAGGATCAGCATATCCATCACCGCAATACGATCTTGCTCCCAGTTGGCTGTGGTAGCCGAAATCATGGAAGCATATTCTTCACCTTTTATGATCGTATTTCTGAAAAGTTTTTTCACAAAGTCAAGGTCTTCGTTTTCTTCCTCTTTAGCTGTTTTCAGTATATCCGGCAATACCGTCCACTCATTAAAGTCTTCATTGAAGCCTTTAAAAAACTTGATAAGCAAATAAGATATTAAGTGGTAATCATCGACGAAATAGATGGATTTTTCTTCATAAAAAGACTCCAGCAAGTCCTGATCAGCAAAATAGCGTTCAACCAATTGAATGAGGAATTTCTTGTCTTCCTCAAAATCATTGGTTTCTGACAGCATATATTTTTCAAATTCAGGTGCTTCACGCATCTGATTGTAAAACTTCCTAACCACTTCCTGTCCTTCGCTCCAATTAATTTTATAAAGATTTTCATAGCGCTTAAAATCTTTGTTGTCACTCAAATTTTTCAGCACCCTATTATTGATAAACCTTGGGTTCGGCTCCAAATCTTCTGCGGTAGGAAAATGTTTTTTCTTGTTCTCTTCCATCCTGTTTTCGGCAAAGCGGCTCACTTCGATTAAAAAGGACAACTGCCAGATAAACAACTCGTATAATTTATTGATACTGAGTATCAATTGCTTTTCACCCTGATATAAATCCTGGTTGCCGGCCTGAAAGTAAGCATAGATTGCTTGGAGAACTTTGACTCTGAGATGCCTTCTGCTGAGCATAATGGGAAAGAGAATTATTTGTACTATTTAAGAGGGCGCAAAGGTATAAAAAAACACAAGTGGTAAAGCATTTATAATTTTAGGATAAATTTAGCTACCAAGTTTTCGGAATGCCTTGAAAAACAAGCCAACATCTTTCCATACATTGTAGTCTCTGGCATAAAAAATATTGATCCGCTGGTTCATTTCTTCGTTTTCACCATAGT
>CAZOEV010000103.1:0-7720 GCA_964578915.1 uncultured Lentimicrobiaceae bacterium | reverse complement strand
GCGTGCATTTGCATTTCGACAGCAACTTTTATCAGCGAAGCAATATCTGTGGTTGAATTAAGAATAGAGTAGGTGGTATGGTTGCGCAGGTGAACAAAACTTCCCAAAACCTGTCGTTTTTCAGTAGGACTTAATGTAGCAGCTTTAGTGTTAGTTTCCTCTGCGCTTTCCTGTGTTTTGGGTTTTGCATTAGATGTAATGCTGATTCCCAAAGGGCCAATTTTTTCAGGATTGGCATTTTTAAAATGCTCAAAAAAAGAATCGTCTGTCTGTAAATCGTTTTTCGTAAACGACTCGATACGTAGCAGTTCCAGAAAGCATCTTGCTGTAGCTTCCACATCAGCCGAGGCATTATGGGCTTCGTCAAATCCAGCTTGGAATAGTGTTTTATGCAACTCACCTAAGTTCGGTAGCTTAAATTTTCCGCCACGACCGCCCGGAAGCTGGCACAAACTAGCCGTTGTTTCGGTGCAAGTATCAAGTTTTAAAAACGAAGCAAGTGGGTTGTTTTGGGTAAGTCGGTAGAATTCTGCACCGGTAATATTGATGTCGAAACCGATATTATGACCAACCAGAAAAGTTGTTTGCTTAAGGATTTCCTGGAATTTTTGTAAGACTTCGATTAGCGGCAGACCATGTTGTTTGGCGTGCTCCGTTGTTATTCCATGAATCTTTGTGGCGTTAAAAGGTATGGTGTAGCCATCGGGCTTCACGATATAGTTTGCCACATCCAGCAATTTACCTTCAGCATCGTGCAATTGCCAGGCCAGTTGAACCATTCTGGGCCAGTTTTCGGAATCGCTTACAGGTGCATTAAAATTTTTCGGTAATCCTGTGGTTTCGGTGTCAAATATTAAAAACATTATTATAAATATATGTTATTCAATGTGTTGAAGTCGCATTTTTTATATTTTGCAGCCTACAAAGTTACCTGAAAATATGGTACTTTTTTGCCTTTGTTGAAAACTAATTATAAATGCTTCTAAGCCAATAACAGTAAGCTATTTTTAGAAATTTAGTTTAGTTTTGCAGAAAAATGCGTGTTAAAATAGGACAAAATATACTTCATGCACTGGATAGCAATATTGCTATTGAAGCATTAAATCAAAGCAAACTTATCGTTGAAATCGGAAGAAATGATGCTGAATTAGGTTCAACATATCAACAATTTGTGCAGGATTATGAAGCTTACCTCTTTGTGAAACAGGATTTTGAGTTAAAAAGCAAGCTTGCAGATATTTGGGAGATTCAATGCAAAAGTCTGAAACAAAAAGCAACAAACAGTTTCAATGCTTTAAAAACGCTTGTTGAGCAGAAAAAATTAGCTATTGCAGACCTTGACGAAGAATTATTGTAAATATTTCTGGTTTTTTTATAAAAGAGTTTGTTAATCAGAAAAAAATTCCGACTTTTGCAGGCCGAAAATAATTCGATTAAGTATCTAACTATCAATTTAAATTAAAGCTCATGCCAGCAAGAATCAGATTACAACGTCAAGGTAAAAAAGGAAGACCTTTTTATCACATTGTAATTGCGGATGGTCGTGCACCACGTGATGGAAGGTTTATAGAGAAGATTGGCACCTACAACCCAATTACAAATCCTGCCGAAATCGTTCTCGATTTCGACAAAGCATTAACATGGCTTCAAAAAGGCGCGCAGCCTACTGACACAGCCAGAGCAATCCTTTCTTATAAAGGAGTTATGCACAAACTTCACCTGGTAAAAGGTGTTAGCAAAGGTGCATTAACAGAAGAACAGGCGGAAGTTAAATTCCAGTCCTGGTTGAAAGAAAAAGAGGATAAAATCCAAGCTAAGAAGCAGGGTTTATCTGAAACAGAGCGCATGGATCGTAAAAAACTTAAGGAAGCTGAAGTAAAAGTTAATGAAGCACGCGCTGCTGAATTTGCCAAGAAAAGAGCTGCTGAATTGCAAGCTGAAAAAGATGCAGTTGCTGCCGCTAAAGCAGCTGAAGCACCTGTAGAGGCTGCTCCAGTTGAAGAAGCTCCAGAAGCAAAAGTAGCTGAAGAAGCTGCACCAGAAGCAAAAGCTCCAGAAACAAAAGTAGTAGAAGAAGCTCCAGTTGAAGCTGCTCCAGAAGAGAAAGCAAAAGCTGAGAAAGCACCAGTTGAGGCTGCACCAGAAGAGAAAGCAAAAGCTGAGAAAGCACCAGTTGAGGCTGCACCAGAAGAGAAAGTAAAAGAAGAAAAAGCTCCGGAAGCAAAAGTTTCAGAAGAAAAAAAAGAAACAAAAGCTTAAATCAGCCCAATAGCTGAATTATATATTGAGCCGTCAACCCAGGTTGGCGGCTTTTTTTTGTGCCTAAAAAATTGATTTTTTAGGCATTTTGTTTAATTATTGTGCTTTTTAAATAAATAGCATTAATTTTACAAAATAAATGCCAAAGATTAAGCCAGCCATGAATAAATCTTCAGGCCAATTATTACCAGAAGAATATCTTTTCTTGCTCCAAGAAATCAGATGTGAGATAGGTATTCATCCACTTCAAAATATGGAGTTGATTATTGAAAAGTTGCAAAAAGCGACCAATGCTTCGACAGTGCTTTTTGGAATAGTAGATAAAAACAGTCAGCTTCTTCAATACAGGCGAGCTTACCAAAACGATCGTTTCGTTCAAATAGATGCAAACCATCATACTCCCATCTGTAAGAAGATGTTAAGTGTTGAAAATCAAGAAGTACAAGTGCTTTACAATGAGGATTTAAAATCACTAATAGCGGATGATTTATTATTTGAAAACAAATTACTTAAATTCTTTGCTGGACACCGCTTGCCAGTATCTCAAGATAAAGATCAACTTTTGTGTTTATTTAATTATAAGCAGGTTAAACAGCCCGATAAAGTTGTTTTACTTATAAAGGAATTAGCTAACCTACTGAAAAGAGAAGAGTTGCAATATCAGTTTCAGCAAAGACAACTGGAAGAAAAGGAGAAGTATAAAGCAATTTTTCATTATGCTAATGATGGGATATTCCTAATAGATAGCCATAATATTATTATAGATTGTAATCCGAAAATAGCACAATTATTTGACTGTGATCGCGACGAAGTAATCGGTAAAGCACCAGAAGAATTATCTCCTAAGTATCAGGCTGACGGCATGTTAAGTGAAGAAAAAGCCATCCACTTTGTTAATAAAGCTTTAGCCGGAAAGCCTCAACAGTTTATCTGGCAACACCAAAAAAAGAATGGACAAATATTTGAGGCAGAAGTAAGTCTGGCAGCATCGGACTGGCATACGGGTAATGTGATTCATGCGATGTTAAGGGATATTACCGAACAGCGAAAAAATGAAAAAATCCTTATTGACGCCCGTATCAAAGCAGAAGAGGCAGACCGTCTAAAATCTGCATTTTTGGCCAATATGTCGCACGAAATCAGAACTCCGCTAAATTCAATTATTGGTTTTTCTGATATTATGCTTGATGAAGAAACTACTAACGATGAAAAGAATCAATTTCTAGAACTTATAAGCGCTGCCGGAAAAACTTTGCTTCAGTTGATCGATGATATTATTGATATTTCAAAAATTGAAGCCGGGCAAGTACGTATAGCTGCTTCCAGTTTCGACCTACATAAAGTATTAGAAGAACTACTTAAAACCGCTGAAAACGAGCAAAATAAACGTGAAAAGAAGCATATTGAGTTACGCCTTAAAAAAGGAATTGACAGAGATGCTTTTTTAATTGAAACAGATCCATATCGCTTTAAGCAGATTGTTATGAATCTGTTAACTAATGCTTTAAAGTTTGTAGATACGGGTTTTATTGAATTTGGTTATACCAAACCAGAAGGGGGCTTGATTCAGTTTTATGTTAAAGATACTGGAATTGGAATTGAGCGGGATAAGACCCATCTGTTGTTTAAAAGATTTGGACAGATCGATGGCACTTACAAACGTAATTTGAATGGCACAGGCCTTGGGCTAGCTATCTGTCACAGTTTGGTGAAGCTGTTGGGTGGTAAAATTTGGTTTGATTCGGAGCCTGGAAAAGGCACAACTTTCTATTTTACACTGCCCATTGACCGAAAAGCGAGCATGCTAAATCTTGAGGATGAAGTGTTTTTAGGCCGAATTAGAAGGGATTGGAGTGGAAAATCGATTCTTATTGCTGATGATGTTGAAGCGAATTATCTTTTCCTAAAAGCTGTTTTAAAAGAAACTAAAGCAAAAGTTTTATGGGCTAAAAATGGAGAAGAAGCGATTTCTATTATTCATGATAAACCGGATATTAGTATAGTTTTGATGGATATTAGAATGCCTGAAACGGATGGATATCAGGCTACTAAAGCTATCAAGGCGATTGCACCATCCATGCCGGTGATTGCACAAACGGCTTTTTCGGAAACGGAAGATTATCAGAAAGCACTTGATGCAGGTTGTGCCGATTATATTACCAAGCCCATCAGTGTGGTTGAGCTTTTGTCCATTATGTATAAGTTGTTATAAGCGGTTAGTTTGAAATGAGCAAACAAGCCCGAACAGCACTTTTAAAGTATTGGGGATTCAGTACTTTCAGGCCACTTCAAGAAGAAATTGTTGATGCGGTAATTGCCGGTGAAGATACAATGGCGCTGTTGCCTACTGGTGGTGGAAAATCGATTTGTTTTCAGGTTCCTTCTATGGTAATGGATGGCATGTGCCTTGTTATCACGCCATTGATTGCGTTAATGAAAGATCAGGTGCAACACCTGAAAAAGATTGGTATACCAGCAGCCGCTATTTATTCAGGAATGCATTATAATGAGATAGAACTGGCTTATAATCAGGCTGCTTTCAATAAGTTAAAGTTTTTATATATTTCACCTGAACGCTTGGCTACCGATCGTTTTGTGGAGACGGTTCGGCGTATGAAAATTAATCTCCTTGCCATTGATGAGTCACATTGTATATCGCAATGGGGCTACGATTTTAGGCCGCCTTACCTCAATATTGCCGACATAAGACCTTATTTGCCTAAAGTGCCTGTTCTGGCGCTTACTGCCACAGCAACTCCCGAAGTAGTTGAGGATATTCAGGAAAAACTGCATTTCAGGAAGAAGAATGTTTTTCAAACAAGCTATGAGCGTAAAAATATTACCTATAATCTGATTTCTGATGCGGATAAGTTTGGGATTTTATTTAGACTTTTCAGACAGCTTAAGCAGGGCAGTGGAATTGTTTATGTGCGCAACAGAAAAAGGACACGAGAAATAGCTGACTGGCTTAGTAACAAAGGAATTAGTGCTACCTACTATCACGCCGGTCTCGAAGGCCGCTTGCGCGATCAAAGGCAGCAAAGCTGGATGTTTGGCAAGCATAAAGTGATGGTGGCAACCAATGCTTTTGGCATGGGAATCGATAAGCCCGATGTGCGTTTGGTGGTGCATGTTGACTTGCCAGACAGTCTCGAAGCATATTTTCAGGAAGCGGGGCGCGCTGGTCGTGATGGCCATAATGCCAGCACGTATTTGATTGTTTCAGAAGATGATGTGAAACAACTTAAAAATGGTTTTGAGTCGTCTTTTCCGCCGATGAAACAAATCAAATTGATTTATGAAGCCTTGGGAAATTATCTGCAAATTCCGGTGGGAGCAGGCAAAGATCAAAGCTTTGACTTTGATTTGCTGCAATTTTCAAAGCGTTATAATTTTGAATTATTGGAGGTTTACAACAGTTTGCGTCTGCTCGAAAAGGAAGGTATTGTTGCCATGACAGAAAGCCTGAATGCGCCTTCAAAAGTGTTTGTAAAAGCTAGCCGTGAAGATTTGTATCGCTTCCAAGTGGAGCAAGCGGCTTATGATCCTTTTATCAAGTTTTTGCTGCGAAATTATCCGGGTATTTTAAGCGATTTTGTGACTGTTCGTGAGGAACAGATTGCTGAAAAATTAGGCATGAGTCTCCAAAATGTGATTGCCTATTTTAATAAATTGCATCAACTTCAATTTCTCTACTATACAAAACGTAAAGATAAGCCCCAATTGGTGATGATTTCCGAACGCCGCGATTCCAAAGACATTTATATCAGCACGTCCAATTATGCCGATCGCAAACAAAGTGCTGCCAAGAGGATTCAGGCGGTATTGGATTTTGTGCACAACGATAAGGTATGCAGAAACATTCAGTTATTGGCCTATTTTGGCGAAAAACACCGCCAACGCTGCGGTAAATGCGATGTTTGTATCGGTAGAAATAAACTCTCGCTTTCTGATGTTGCCTTTGAGCAGATTCAGCAGAGGTTGCTTAAAATGTTATCAGAGAGGCCTTATCCGGTTTATGAAGCGGCAACAAATGTAGGTACTTATCCCGAAGAAAAAGTGCTTGAAGCTATCAGATGGATGTTGGATAACGAGCAAATTGTGCAGGATAAGAATGGCTATATTCAACTTAGAAATCAACTGGAAATAGATATATAATGTCTGTTATTAGAAGTCTTTCGGTATCGCAAGATTTTCTCTTGCAGGATAATGTAGTTAGCATTGCACGCGATTTGATTGGGACTGTTTTAGTTAGTTTAACTGAAAATGGGATAAGAGCCGGAATAATTGCCGAAACTGAAGCTTATGAGGGGGTAACAGACCGCGCTTCTCATGCCTTTGCTGGAAAAAATACCAAGCGTACTGCCTCTATGTTTTTGTCTGGAGGCCACGCTTACGTTTACCTTTGTTATGGTATGCATAAACTTTTTAATATTGTTACAAACAAAGCTGAAATACCTCATGCAGTGTTGATTAGAGGGGTGATGCCCTTGGACGAAAAATATATTCATGCAGCATTTCTATCTGATTATTCCAAGTTTGAGTCGAAGCTGAATGGCCCAGCCAAACTCACCAAAGCTTTAGGAATAGGCTTACAACATGACAGGATTTTGCTAAACAAATCCGATATTTTGCTTTTTGAAAAAGTAGAGCACGAATTGCCTGAAATTATCGCTGCACCCCGCGTAGGTATTGATTATGCTGGCGAAGATGCTAAGCTGCTGTATAGGTTTTATCGTGCGGATTATCGGCCGGTAAAACCTGTTTAATCCAGTATCTCTTACAATTATTCGCCTGATTTCCGTATTTTTGACAGACTTATTTTGATTTATTATACATAATTAACCCATATATGGAGCTTCCAATTCTTAAAGATGTCGTAATAATTTTAGGGTTTAGTGTGCTCATTATCTTGCTTTTCCAGCGTTTGAAAATGCCTTCCATTCTTGGTTTTTTAATGACTGGAATTATTGCTGGCCCGCATGGATTGAGTTTGGTTAAAGCTTCGCACGAAGTGGAAATTTTAGCGGAGATGGGCATTATATTTCTTCTTTTTGTGATAGGAATCGAGTTTTCGCTCAAAGGGCTTGCCCGTATCAGAAATACTGTTTTGATAGGCGGCTCGTTGCAGGTAGGTGGCACAATTTTACTTACTTACTTTATAGCTAAACTATTTGGTTTGCCAGATTCACAAGCCATCTTTATGGGCTTTTTACTTTCTTTAAGTAGTACTGCTATTGTTTTGAAAATGCTTCAAGAGCAAGGAAAAATGGGAAGTCAGCAAGGACGAATTGCCCTAGGTGTGCTTATTTTTCAGGATATTATTGTCGTACCAATGATATTAATAACACCTTTATTGGCAGGCAATGGCGGAGAACTTTGGTCGACTGTGCTAGGTCTTTTATTAAAGTTCGCCCTTGTAATTGGTATTTTAGTGCTTTTGGCGCGTTATGTTGTTCCG
>CAZOEV010000102.1:0-7724 GCA_964578915.1 uncultured Lentimicrobiaceae bacterium | reverse complement strand
GGGACAGGGCAAAGAAGCAAAAAAAGGCTTTGAACAGACCATTCCCCTGGGGCGTTATGCCAAACCCGAAGAGATTGCTAAAGCGGTGCTGTTTCTTGCCAGTGATGACAGCCAATTTATAACTGGTACCACTCAGGTAATTGATGGAGGGATGAGTACATAAATGCGTTAATTGTAAGAAAGGGACATACGTAAATTAGCAATTTGCAAACAAAAAATCAGACTATGAAAATTAATGAAAAGAGGACGTCCAAAAGGGCAGAGACACAAATGGTACCGCAGCCGATAAAAGGTGAAGCGGGTTTAGTTCAGGTGGATACTACCTGGGGAAAAATTCAACCGATTAAAGTAGCCGATGGCGTTCGAACGGTAGATGAGATTGAATTAAATGATTGGCTGGAAGCAGGTAAGCAGGTAATTGACGGGCGTACACCGGATTTCTACAAAACTTCGACCATTCCCGGTGCAAAGAATATCCCGCACAATGAAATAACCGAAAGGATAGGCGAACTGGATCGCGACCAGCCAGCCATCTTTTTCTGTAACGGCCCGCAGTGCCCGCAATCGCCCACTGCCATTCACAATTTACTGGAAGCCGGTTACCCACCCGATAAAATACTATACTACCGTGGCGGCATGCACGACTGGGTAACGCTGGGGTTGCCGTTGGAGTTTGAAAAAAAATAAACATCTTCAATATGTATATTTGAGTAAAAATATTGAATTGGCAAAATTCATATAAAAATGAGAAAAAATAAATTAAAACAGATAATGAGGGCATTGATCATAATGATCATTATGCCCTCGTTTGCTTTTTGTCAAAATAGCAAACAACAAAAACGATCAAGTAATCAATTTACAGTTACAGAATCGTTTGAACCCGACATAGATATTTCATTAACTGCTACGCCGACAGAGATTCAACTGTTTTCGGGAGAGAAAACGCAAGTTTACACTTATCGTTCCGAGTTAATAAAAGGTGAAAGCACATCGCTTCAACAAATTCCAAATTCATACCTTGGCCCCATTATTCGTGTGAAACCTAATCAGAAAATTCGTATCCGTTACAACAACGAACTTCCCGACGAAAGCATTATACATTGGCACGGATTGCATGTCCCACAAGAGATGGACGGACATCCAAGGTATGCTATCAATAACGGCAAACAATTTGTTTATGAGTTCGTAGTAAACAATCGCCCGGGCACCTATTGGTTCCATCCACACCCGCATGGCTTAACGGGTTATCAGGTTTATAAAGGATTGGCCGGTATGTTTATTGTAGAAGACAACCAAAACAACTTGCCTTCCGATGAGTACGAAGTGCCTCTTGTTATTCAGGACAGAAGATTCGATCCGTCAAACCAACTTGTATATTTAGAAGATAACATGATGGACAGGATGATTGGATTCTTGGGCGATCAAATTTTAATAAACGGTCAGAGTGACACTTCGATGGAAGTAGATAAAGCTACGTATCGATTTCGTGTGCTAAATGGCTCCAATTCCAGAATTTACAAACTTGCATGGAGCGACGGAGTCGATTTAACAGTTATTGGCAACGATGGAGGGTTGCTTTCTAAACCAATAAACAAATCGTACATGATGTTAGGCCCGGGAGAGCGCATAGATATTTGGCGTGATTTTTCTAAAATAAACTCCGGCGAACAACTATCACTCAATAGTCTCACATTCAACAGCGGTACTTCCATGGGAATGATGGGCAGTGAAAGAGGTATGGGCAGAGGAATGATGAGCGGAAGAGGCAACATGCAAAGTAGCAATAGTCAATCCCAATCGGGTATGGATAATGGAGACGCTTTTACAGTGTACAATTTTATCGTTTCTGATAATGAAGGCGAAGTACTGCCTTTGCCTGCAGATTTTGAACCTATAAAACAACTGAATTTATCGGAGTCCGTTAATCGAGATTCACCTCGTCAATTTAATTTCCATTTTCAACGCATGCAATGGCTCATTAATGGTAAAACTTTTGAAATGAATGAAGTGGCAGACTGGGAGAAAGTAAAACTGAACACCACCGAAGTATGGGAATTTATTAATAGCGGCAGTGGCGGCGGAATGATGGGTAATATGATGAAGATGCCTCATCCGGTACACATTCATGGTTTGCAGTTTCAAATAATAGAACGTGATTTTTCGCAAGTTCCTCCTGATGTTTGGAACTCCATGAAAGATGGATTTATTGATGAAGGTTGGCAAGATACCTTTCTTCTTTTACCGGATATGCGCGTGAAAGTTGCCCTAAGATTTGAAGATTATACCGGTATCTTTCTCTATCATTGTCATAATCTGGAGCACGAAGATATGGGCATGATGCGCAATTATGAAGTTATTGAATAACCTGTTCGCTTTTGTAACATTTTAACGTCGCTCAATGCGAGTCTTTGTGTAGCAAAGCGAATTTTACTGCGTGAATTACACGCTTTCACATTTATTTACAGCAATTTAAATACAATATTTATAACGCTTTGAAAACCAATTTTATTAATTTCAAAAACAGCAATAACAATGGAAGATAAAAATAAACCGAACCATCAACAGAATCATCAGGTACCAAGTCACCACAAATAACATTCCTAAATAAAAAAAGACAAATCATGAATCACGATGAGCAGAATAAGCAGCACGATGAAAATCCTGCGATGGATCTTTCAAAAAGGGACCACAGCAAGATGGATCACTCAAAAATGAACATGACCAAAGAGGAACATTCTAAGATGGATCATGGAGCTATTCCTATGGGTATGGCAGGGCACGACCATCATAAAATGATGATACGTGATTTCCGGAAACGTTTCTGGGTATCTACGATCATTACGGCGCCCATCCTTGTTTTTTCGCCAATGATCCAGAATCTTGTTGGTTATAACTTCTTGTTGCCTGGCAATCAATACATCCTTTTGGCACTTTCATCATTTATTTATTTCTGGGGTGGCTGGCCATTTCTAAAAGGTTTTTGGGGCGAAATAAAAAATGCATCGCCGGGGATGATGACACTTATTGCTATGGCCATTTCCGTAGCCTATTTCTACAGCGCTGCCACCGTCTTTGGTTTGCCGGGAGTGGACTTTTTCTGGGAATTGGCTACCCTGATAGTAATCATGTTGCTAGGGCACTGGTTGGAAATGAAATCTGTGCTTGGCGCTTCAAAGGCTTTGCAATTACTGGTGAGTATGATGCCCGCTGAAGCCCACAGGGTAAAAGCAGACGGACAAGTGGAAGATGTGAAATTAGATGTGCTGGAAATAAACGATGTGATTATGATCAAACCCGGTGAAAAAGTACCGGCTGATGGTATCATCATAGAAGGCAGCAGTTATTTGAACGAAGCTATGCTTACCGGTGAATCCAAACCTGTAAAAAAGGAGGTTGAAAACAAAGTAATAGGCGGCTCTATCAATGGCAATGGTTCGCTTAAAGTAAAAGTTGAGCATACAGGAAAAGACAGCTATCTAAATAAAGTGATTACGCTGGTAGAAGAAGCGCAGAAGTCAAAATCCAAAATGCAAAACCTTTCCGACAGGGCGGCGAAATGGCTTACTTATATTGCGCTCGGCATTGGCTTTGGCACCTTAGCAGTATGGTTAATCTTAGGCTTCCCATTTGTATTTGCGCTGGAGCGTATGGTTACCGTAATGGTAATTGCCTGTCCACATGCTTTGGGGCTGGCGATCCCCTTGGTAGTTGCTATCTCTACTTCAATATCTGCACAAAACGGGCTTTTAATACGAAACCGTACTGCCTTTGAAGACTCACGAAAAATAACAACACTTTTATTTGATAAAACAGGAACGCTCACTAAAGGTGATTTTGGCGTTACCCGGATTATATCGGTTGATAAACAATTTTCCGAAGATGAATTATTGCGTCTTTCTGTGGCATTGGAACAAAGTTCAGAGCACCCGATTGCGGTTGGCATAGTTCGTAAAGCAAAAGAAGAAAAGATCACCGTTCCCAAACCCGAAAAATTTAATGCAATAACAGGCAAAGGTGTTGAAGCAATAGTTGAAGGCAAACAAATAAAAGTAGTTAGCCCCGGTTATCTGAAAGATAATAGCATTGCTATTCCTGAAGATGCCTATAGCAGCAAAGCAGAGACGGTGGTATTCATTATCATAGATGAAAAACTTGCCGGATATATTGCTCTGGCCGATGAGATAAGGCCCGAAAGCGCCGAAGCCATTAAAGTGTTTAAAAAGAATGGCATAAAAGTATTGATGGCAACCGGCGATAATGACAAAGTAGCAAAAGCGGTAAGCGACCAGTTAGGTCTGGATGGGTATTTTGCAGAAGTGCTTCCACACCAAAAAGTGGAGATTGTAAAGGACCTGCAAAGCAAAGGGGAGTTTGTTGCCATGACGGGCGATGGTGTAAATGATGCTCCGGCACTTGCACAATCAGATGTGGGCATAGCCGTAGGTTCCGGCACAGATGTAGCTGCTGAAACCGCCGACATTATCCTGGTAAACAGCAATCCGCAGGATATTGCCAATCTTATTTTGTTTGGGAAAGCCACGTACAAAAAGATGATTCAAAACTTAGTTTGGGCCACTGGCTACAATATTGTGACCATCCCGCTGGCCGCCGGTGTATTGTACTCCGCGGGTTTTGCGCTAAGCCCGGCAGTCGGGGCTGTTTTTATGAGCCTGAGCACCATTATTGTCGCCATTAACGCACAATTATTAAAACGAAAAATGAAAACGAACCCTTAAATTTAAGACAAATCATGGAAATTATTATCGCAGCAACCAAAACCTGTAACCACAGACCAATACTCGAACAGCAACTGCAGAGCTCGGGATTACCCTACAAGGTGATGTATTTTGAAGAACATCCCGAACTGGTTGAGGAGTATAAGTTAAAAACATCACCCGTCTTAATTGTGAATGGGAAGGTGGCATCGGTTGGAATGCCGGAACAAAGTAAGATTACGGAATTGAAGGAACAACTTTGATGCCTGAAAACACCCAGGTTAATTGAAAAATCCTTTGAGATACTCTTGCTTTTGTACAAGAAAAGAATCGACAATAAATATCAAACATCATTACTAACAGAGTCGTGAAAGAATGGAAAACAAGATAGAAAAAATCAAAGAATATCTGGGTGATTCCCAGGATGATTTATTAACCCACACTTGTGAAACGATATCCGCCAACCAGCTCACGCTTCCCGGCCCCGAATATCTCGACAATGTTTTTACGGTTAGCGATCGCAATGTACAGGTACTTAAAAGCCTTGCTTCCATCTATAACCATGGTAGGTTGGGGGGCAGTGGCTACTTATCAATATTGCCTGTAGATCAGGGTATTGAGCATACAGCGGGCAGTTCTTTTGCCCCAAACCCCATATATTTCGACCCGGAAAATATCATCAAACTGGCAATTGAAGGAGGGTGCAACGCGGTGGCTACCACCTTTGGAGGACTGGCATTACATGCCAGGAAATACGCGCACAAAATTCCATTTATAGTAAAAATAAACCACAACGAATTGTTGACCTATCCCAACACCTTCGACCAGATAATGTTTGGTTCGGTACGCGAGGCGTGGAACCTGGGAGCAGCAGCCGTAGGTGCCACTATTTATTTTGGCTCTCCCGAGGCTGATCGTCAGATTCAGGAAGTATCGGAGGTTTTTGAGAAAGCTCACGAACTTGGGATGGGCACTATCTTATGGTGTTACACACGTAACAACGCCTTCAAAACAGCGGACAAGGATTATCATACCGCAGCCGATCTTACCGGACAGGCCAATCATATCGGGGTAACCATCAAGGCCGATTTGATCAAACAAAAACTTCCTGATACGAACGGAGGTTTTCGTGACCTAAAGTTTGGAAAAACAAATCCGGCGATGTATGATAAGCTCGCCTCCAATCATCCAATTGATCTTTGCCGATATCAGGTAATCAATAACTATATGGGGAAAATCGGTTTGATCAACTCGGGTGGTGCTTCTTCAGGAGACTCCGATTTCTCCGACGCCGTGCGCACTGCCGTGATCAACAAAAGAGCAGGAGGTACCGGACTGATTTCAGGAAGAAAGGCTTTTCAACGCCCATTTAAGGAAGGTGTCCGGTTGTTAAATCTCATACAGGATGTTTATCTCTGCCCGGATATTACCATTGCCTGATTTCATAAGATCAGAGTGTTAGACGAAAATAATTAAAATGAAAATCATTGGATTATACGTTTAACTAAACGAAAAAAGTCAACGAGGCATGTAGTTTTTTAAACATAAAAATTTCAAAAAAATGAAAAAAATAAAAGTAGCTATCAATGGATATGGCGTAATTGGAAAACGGGTAGCGGATGCCGTTGCCTTACAGGACGATATGGAACTGGCCGGGGTTTGCGATATTATTACCGACTGGCGGATAAAAATTGCTATACAAAGGGATTACCCGGTATTTGCTTTTAATGATGACTTCAGGAAGCAGATGACAGAAGCAGGGATACAAGTACAAGGCACCCTTTCAGACCTGATAAAAAAGGCAGACATTATTGTGGATTGCACGCCAAAGAAAATATCGGCCCAAAATATTGAAAAATACAGGGAAGCAAAACTGAAATTTATTGTTCAGGGCGGGGAGAAGCACGAGGCTACCGGCCATTCCTTTAGCGCAGAAAACAATTTTGAAACGGCATTCGGCAGGGAATCCACAAGAGTGGTGTCATGCAATACCACCTCCATTGTTCGTACGCTTACCGCCCTGAAGAAATCAGGATTGTTGAAAAAAGCAAGGGGGACACTGCTCCGCCGGGCAACTGATCCCTGGGAAAGCCATTTGGGCGGGATTATGAACACGCTGGTGCCCGAAAGGGAAATACCCAGCCATCAGGGACCCGATGCACAGACAGTTGATCCCGACCTGGATGTAATAACTGCAGCTGTTAAGGTGCCGGAAACGCTCAGCCACCTGCATTACTGGAATGTACAGCTCACCAGGGAAGCAAGTAAAAAAGAGGTTTTGGATGCTTTCGGAAATTCCACTCGTCTGGCCCTTATCAATTATGATGACGGCCTTCCGGCCAATAACTCTATCAAAGAACTGATGCTGGCGTTGAACAGGCCTTACGGGGATATGTACGAAGTGGCCCTGTGGCAGGACATGTTGAAAGTGAAAGGCGATGAGTTATTTTATGCTTATGTGGTAGATAACCAGGCCATCGTTATCCCGGAAACCATCGATGCCATCAGGGCATTGACCGAAATGGAAAAAGATCCCCGGGCTTCTATCGAAAAAACCAACAAAAGCCTGGGGATACGGCAGAAATTTTAAGAAATGCATGCACCGTACATGTAATTGAGCTTTTAAAACCGTGTAAAAAATGTTAATGATTAAGCACCTTATTATAGTGATGATTTTGCTGGTATGGGCCAGCGTATGTCAGGGTCAGGGAAACATGCTCATTGAGCAAATTGCGGGCAGGGGTATCGTTCGTACAAGCTACAATGAAGCGGGTGATCAAATTTCAAAACAAAAATTCAACATTAGTAACCTGGATACGGTGAAAGGGTATCTATCTGTGAAAATAAAGGTTTTGTTGTTTGATGAAAAGGATAAGCTAACTGACAATTATACCACGGTCTATGTTTGTAAACCAAATGAATCGAACATTCTTTTAACCGTTTTCCCGTTCGCCCGGCAAAATGATGCGGAGTATGTTATTGAAGCTTCCTCTCCGGGATTTAAAGAAC
>CAZOEV010000101.1:0-7763 GCA_964578915.1 uncultured Lentimicrobiaceae bacterium | reverse complement strand
TCAGGAAGCGGTGCAAATATGCTGGATTACAACAACACAACGTATTTCCCAACAAATACAAATGGAACAACGCAAGGAGCGGGAGGTATCGACATGATCGCCCTAACTGGTATTGTGCGCGAAATAAGCATTAGCGGAAATGTATTTAACGATATTACCGGCCTCACCAATAATTTGGTTGACGGCGATCCCCTTGCTGCCATCGAAGGAAACGATTTATATGTAAACCTGGTAGATGAACTCGGAAAAGTAGTGCAATCTGTTGCTGTTGAAGCAGATGGCAGCTTTGGCTTTGATGCCGTTCCGCTGGGCGATTTGAGTTTGCAGCTCAGTATTTTAGAAGGAACACCAGGAAATAATGCACCTACCATTAACTTAATCCCTGAATGGGCTTATGTTTCGGACATGGCCGGAACGGGCGCTGTAGCCGAAAACAACGACGGAATGATAAGTTTCTTTGTTGGCTCTGAAAATATTGACGGCCTGAATTTTGGCGTCCAGAAACGCCCTACGGCAGAAATTGAGACCCTCGCAGCACAGCAAAATCCAGGAGGAAATGTATTTGTGAGCGTTCCTGCTGAAGCTTTTGGTGGCGAAGACTTTGACGGCGGAACGGTAGATGCTATCAGAATTAGCAGCTATCCTATTGGTGCAGATCAAATTAAAATCAACGGAATAAGCTACGACTTTCTCAGCTTTCCAGCTGAAGGCATCACCATTCCGGCCAATGTGAATGGCGAACCCCAACAAACAATTGAGATTGATCCCGCAGAGGGAGATGTTTCGGTAATAATTAATTATTATTCGATTGACAATGCCGGCTCCGAAAGTGCCATACCCGGCAGTGTTACTGTTCCATTTACTTCTGGCCCAATAATTATTGTCAATAATTATCCTGCAACAGGCTATGGCACGCTGGCTTACGAAGACCTTTGGCCTTCAAAAGGCGATTATGATTTCAATGATATGGTGATCGACTACCGTTTTGTGATTACAACGAATAATAACAATATGGTTTCTCAGCTTGACGGCACTTTTATCCTTAAAGCATTTGGCGCTTCTTATGAGAATGGCTTCGGCTTTCAGTTGTCGGAGAGTATTGATGCCAATGACCTTACCGTAACAGGTTACGAGCTAAGCAGCGATGTGGTTACACTAAGCGGAAATGGCACGGAAGCCGGCCAGTCAAAACCTACGATAATTGTTTTTGATAATGCTTACGAACAGATGGCTTATCCGGGAACAGGAATCGGTGTAAACACTACTCCTGGAGCTACCTATGTGCAGCCTGATACCTTGAAAATAAAAATAATTTTCCCTGAAAATCAATATAGTTTTAACGACTTGGATATTGCCAACTTCAACCCATTTATCTTTGTAAATCTGGACAGAGCTGTTGAAGTGCATTTGCCCAATTACGCACCAACAGATTTAGCTGACCTAAGTCTTCTCGGGCAATATGAAGACGCCAGCAATCCAGGAGCCGGCATTTATTACAAAACAGCAAATAATCTGCCTTGGGCAATTAATATTTATGAGTCATTCGAGTATCCAATCGAGAAACAAGAAATTATATGGGCTCACCTCAAATTCGCAGAATGGGCCACAAGTGGCGGTGTTTTATTCCCTAACTGGTATCAAAACCTGAGCGGTTACAGAAATGAATCGCTGATCTATCAAGTACCAACAAACTAACGCTACTATTTTTGACTATAAAAACGGGACAATCATTCATTTGATTGCCCCGTTTTTTTATTCATTTATTCGTTTCTCAACACAGAAACGAAATCCTGTTTTGAATAACTATTCCCAATATGAGACAAATACTTGTTTACGCATTATTCTATTTATTTAATTGTTAGCTATTTATGTTTTATTCGAATTGATGGCACTATATTTGAACTATTATAAAAAATAAAACTATTGAAACTGAAAATATGAAATATACACTACTTATTACACTAAGCATTTTACTCATCTTTACTTCTTGTAAGAAAGACAACAATGAAAATCCTGAGCCAGATCAGAAAACAATGACGAATCTCCAAATAAGCGGAGATTTTAATTGGTCAACTGGAATAAAAGGCAATTTATTTGTGATTTTCGATAATCCCAACAATGTATCATTGGAATATGAATACGCCAGTATCATTGATAAAGATGGCAATAGAATTTATACCACACAGGTGAGAAACGGCATGGCAAAATTCAATATAACACTACCCAAAGATGCTGATTTCTTTGTTTTATATCCCATCACCGGAGACACACAAAAAATCACTTCAACAGGTGAAATGCTCATGACATTGGGTCAAACATTGACTCCCGGCATGAAATCGACAACAGCAGTTTCTACAGTTGAAAGCTGCACCACTTGCGAAACCCCAATTGTTAATGGCGGGGCAGAAGAGCCGCTAATAAACAAAAACTATGCAGTTTTAAACGAGAATCTAGTTCCAGGATGGTTTACCACAGCATCCGACAATAAAATCGAAATATGGACATCCGGTTTTAATGGGGTTCCTGCCCAGGAAGGCCAACAGTTTATGGAGATAAATGCCAACAGAGTTGCTGCGCTTTATCAGGAATTGTGCCTTGAGCCGGGCTCAACAGTAAAATGGTCAGTTTGGCATAGAGGCCGCAGCGGAGTAGATGTTGCAGAGGTGAAAATTGGAGCAACAGTTGAAACCGCGCAGTATTTGGCAACCATGACAGACGGAAATGCGGAATGGGGATATTATACTGGCAGCTACACCGTGCCAGAAGGCCAGGAAACAACGGTATTTGTTTTTGAGTCTATTTCTTCTACAGGCGGTCAGAGTTATGGTAATTTTATTGATAATTTCGAGATTGAGTGCGACTTTGATGGAGATGGCACGCCGGATGATTCTGATGATTCAGACGATAATGGGGATGCGTCATTTACTTCCTATTTCCCAAGTTCAGGAAAACAGGTGCTTGCCTTCGAAGATTTATGGCCTTCTTTAGGAGATTTTGATTTTAATGATGTCGTGCTTTCAAATCAAGCAATCATATTAAAAAATGCCGACCAGGAATTGGTTTCAGCAAGTTTTAAAGTAAGTATTGATGCCATCGGCGCAGGCCTGGACAATGGAATTGGCATGATGATTTATGACGAGAATGGTGACGCTATTCCTGCGGAAGCCATAAGCGAATTGAGCGGCGATGCAAGCCTCGATCCAGACAATTCCAATGGCATAATTCTGACCGACGATGTTTTTGCCACTACACAAGATAGGTACCAGAATAATGGTGTTGGTGCGACTACCGACAGCCCAGACACTTTATATTTTAGCATTACATTCAACGCAGGCTTAGCTGGTTTTACGCCAGAGCTGTATATTTTCAGAAGCGCTGAAAGAAGCCATGAAGTGCACAGAAGCCTATTCCCCGGAACGGCCATAATGGACGAAAATTTATTTAATACCGATGATGACAATGGCAATTTCAAAACCATTACTAACCTGCCTTGGGGAATGGAAATCATTACCGATGGCCATTTTAAAGTTCCTATAGAACGCGTCGAGATTATTAGCGCTTATCCACAATTTGAAGCCTGGGCCACCTCAGGAGGAACTGAAAACCCCACTTGGTACAACGCACCAGTCGAAGCCAAAGTTGTGGATATTTTCGCCAAATAAAAGCTGAAGCAGCTTTCCTATGAGATGCGCTTAAAGCCAATCCCATTATAAAATAACCATCCCACTTACCAATTTCTTGGTTTGTGGGATTTTTTTTTGCGCTATTCCAAAATCCTTTTGGTGCTTTCTCTCAACCCAAAGCACGATAAATCAGTAGGATTTATAAGAAATTGTTTCTATTTTTATGCCGTAATTCTATAACCGATCCAATCATGCAGCATGCTTTAATAACTAAAATAATGATTATTTTTTATAGATTGGCATACAAAATTAGCTATACGCTTAATTTAGAATGCTTTAATAAAGTGTTTTGGAGTATTGGACAAAACAGAAATAACAAGCGATTGGTTGTTAGGTAAACGTTATGGGCAAGGCAGTAAGCCTCCAACACAATGTCAATTAGAAATGAAAAATATATAACCATATGAATAAATTAAAAGGTCTTTTTGTTTTTAGCTTAACTAATATGATTGAGCGTTTTGGTTTTTATGCTATGATGTCAATATTAGTACTTTCATTTATGGAAGAAAGAGGATATGATGGTGAAAAAGCAGGGTATTTCTATTCTGCTTTTTATTCGTCTTCTTATATTGCTATGCTCTTTATGGGTTTTGTAGGTGACCTGTTTAATAGACGGAAAGTAATATCTATTGGAATGATTTCAATGGTAGTAGGATATTTCTTGTATTATTTTATGTCAAAGGAAAGTGAGATTTCTTTAATTATTCCAGGGATTTTTATTGTTCTTGGTTTAGGGGCGTTTAAAACTAACTTGCAGGTTCAGGTTGGAGATCTCTACAGAAATAATGTTAAAAATGGTGCATTAGGTTACTTAATATTTTATTCGTTTATAAATCTTGGAGCAATTTTCGCACCTTTAGTTGCGATTTATTTAAGAAACAAATATGGAATTGATAGTGTATTTTTGTTAAGTGGAAGTGTAACCATTTTTGCTTTTGTTTTATATAATATTTTCTCAATTTCAACCGGAATGGACAAAGGAATGTTAGAACAAGGGTGGATAAGTCAGAATAATAAATATGACGCTTCAGTATCTGATTATACAAAAGACTATACAGATAATGTTAAGTATGGTGCTGACAGATTAGTCGGACTAATTTTTCTTGTTTTTCTCGTACCATTCTTTTGGATAGCATTTCATCAAAATGGCTTAGTTTTTACATTCTATGTGCGTGATTTTATTGACTTAAATGGCAACACCCTAGAAGCTATTCAGTCAATTAACCCGATTGCATTTGTTTTATTTTCAATAATTGGCGGGTTAATCTTTTATTTCTTAATTAAAGTGAAAAATATTCATTCAATATTTCCTATAGTAGGAATTGGAATGATATTAGTTGCTATAGGATATTTTATTCCTTTTTATGGATTAGAAAATATAACAGGGAAACTTTCATATAGCTATGCGATAATTCCAATGTTAATTATTACTCTTGGAGAGTTGTTTATTTCTCCATTTTTAATACTTGGTTTTTATCAACTTTCACCAATAAAAGTAAGGGGGCTTTTTATGGGATTGTTTATGGTAATTACTGCTGCAGGGAATATGTTGCTGTTTAAATACGCTTCTGATTATGAGATTTATGGTGCTGGTTTTACTTTTAAAAAAATTGTAATTCATGTTTTAATTAGTGCTGTTGCAGTATTTATTGTTTGGATAATAATTAAAAAATTAAGTGTTAAAAGATAATATAAGCTTATAAAAGAGATAATTGAATAAAGCCCAGCCCATAATAAATAGGGCTTCTTGCGGCGCGTAGCGCCCAGTAAGAAGCCCCGGTTGAACTATAATCCCGTATGGAGTTCTCATACCGATTCGCCCTTTCTAGTTTTTACTTTTTTGGATAGTTTGTTGTCTTCTGACTGTTTTTTATGCGTTATATAGCGTTTATAAAGTCCGTATATCGCTTGCTAAATAAACCAATTGCTACTTTAGGATAAAACTTTCACTTTAAGGCAATAGAAAAGTAGCCTACCTTGGTAGTTATTTTTTTAAATCGCTGATATATAATTTATTAAACCTGTTTTAGGATAAACATACGATGGCGATCTTATCCTAGGAATGACAGCTTTTTCCATCAGCTTGCCCTGTTTGCATACCGGACATTGTCTCGCATCAAAGCCAGTGAGTCGCTTTAGCCTTTCAACAGGTTCTTCTTTGGCTTTAATGACAAGCTTATCTGTTTTATGCTGACTTCTAAACCTACTGCTGTAAATACCATAGTAGCGGATCTTTACAAAACGACGAGGCAGAATATGCAGACAAAAGCGCCTGAGGAATTCTTCACCGGTAAGGCGGAGTATTTTCGACTGTTTATTGTGGTGATAGTCTTTATAGCGGAAAGTAACATGGCTGTCTGTAACTTTTAGGATACGCTGATTGCTGATGGCAATGCGGTGAACATATTGCCCCAGATATTCCATTACATGTTCAGGCTTACCAAAAGAAGGCTCGCAAAAAACTACCCAGGGTTTTTGCCAGGCACTTTGCTCCAGCGCAATATGGTTTCGGCTGATAGTTCTACGCTCGGGATGTTGTTTCAGCGCGCCCATAAACTTAGCCCTAAACACCGTACTGAGCGCACGCACTGGGTAGAGGTATTTCCCGTTTGTGCCAATATGCTTCATGTTTCCTGCAAGGGTGAAACCGGCTGCTGGCACTATACAGTGGATGTGCGGATGCAGGCTCAGATTTTGACCCCAGGTGTGCAGTACACATATAGCACCTCCCTCTACACCATAATTGGAGTATCCAAACTGGTGAAGCGTTTCCCATACCGAGCTAAACATCTGACTGTAGAACCAGCGGCTGTTTAACTGGCAAATCTTGTTCAGTGATTCGGGAAGGGTAAAAACAAGATGATAGTGTTTTACCGCAAGCACTGTCTCCAGGCGGTCTTCGACCCAAAAAGCATTGTTTGCTCCCTGACATTTGGGGCAATGCCTGTTTTTGCAGCTGTTGTAACTAAAGTGCTCATGTCCGCAGTGGTCGCATGCGTATTTATGGCCTCCAAGGGCTTTGGTACGACATTTAGCTATGGCATCGAGCGTTCGCAGCTGCCAGGCATTGGGCTGATGTGTTTCTCTGAAGGAGTGGCCAAAACGACGAATGACATCTGCTATTTCGTGTTTGCGGGCTGACATAACACATCTAGGTATAGTGTATCAAGCGGGCTATGCACCTTTACTAAAGGACACTTAGCCACGTGAAGGTAAATCATAGTGGTAGCAACCTCGGCATGACCCAGCAAGTTCTTTACCGTTACTATATTTACGCCATCTTCAAGCAGATGGGTAGCGTAACTGTGTCGTAGAGAATGTAGGTTTACTTGCTTTTGGATGTTGGTGCGCTTTAAGGCTTGCCGCATCACCCAGCTTAATCCGCGTACGCTATACCTGCCATCGGGTTCTTTGCCGTTAAACAGGTATTGGTCAGGATGCTCAACAGCAATGTATTTCCTGAGTCCAATGGCCATATAATCTGACAGTGGAACAATACGGTCTTTCTTGTATTTGCTTTGTCGGATATGTATGGTCTTGCGCTCAAAGTCAATATCTGATAGCTTCAGGTTTATGACTTCCTGCCCACGCAGCCCTGCTGAATACACTAGTGTAAGCACGATGCGATGCTTGAGCAAGGTGGGAGCGCAGAATAGTTGCTTCAGCTCTGCGCGATTAAGGATTATGGGCAGTTTGGTGTCTTTCTTGAGGGAGGGCAGATTAACAGCGCGTTTATTTTCGCCTATATGGCGGTAATAATACCTTAGCCCGTAAACCATGTGCTTAAAGTTGCTGCGCGATGGGGAGTTTTTTAATAAAGCGAGCGAGACGAGATACTCGTTCAGCTCATCATCAGAAATGTGTTCGGGCAAACGATTGAAGTGAAGGCTGATAGCAGCAATGCGTCGTAGATAATTACTTAGCGTGCTGTGGCTTTGCCCGCGTAAGGTAGTTTGCTGCTCAAGCGTTTTTTTTACCTTTTCAAATCCATCGACAGCAATAATTGCACGATCGATAACTGTAAATGATTTTTTTTCATGATATTTGAACTTTAATTAATAGTAGGCACAAAATACAAAA
>CAZOEV010000100.1:0-7768 GCA_964578915.1 uncultured Lentimicrobiaceae bacterium | reverse complement strand
TTTATATCCTGAAAAAAGAAGAAGGTGGCCGTCATACACCATTCCACAACAGATATCGTCCACAGTTCTATTTCAGAACAACCGACGTTACTGGTGAGATTATGCTTCCAGAAGGCGTTGAAATGGTTATGCCTGGGGACAACCTCACCATCACCGTTCAACTGATTGCTAACATCGCCATGAACAAAGGATTGCGTTTCGCTATCCGCGAAGGTGGCCGTACTGTTGGAGCTGGTCAGGTAACTGAAATTCTCTAAGAATAACGATTATAATTATAAGGCAATTTAAAGGTACTTCATCATATAGATAGGTACCTTTAAATTGCTAATTGAACGGGTGTAGCTCAATTGGTAGAGTAGCGGTCTCCAAAACCGTTGGTTGTGGGTTCGACTCCTACCACCCGTGCAACTAAAAGTTTAGATTCAATGTCAAAGATCGGTTTCGTAAACTACGCAAAGGAAAGTTATGTAGAATTAATGCAGAAAGTTTCCTGGCCTACTTGGAGCGAGCTCCAAAGTAGCGCTATCGTTGTATCCATTGCTTCCCTGATAATCGCTTTAGTGGTTTATCTGATGGATAAGTCTTTCCAAACTATTTTAGAAAACTTTTATAGGTTATTCTAAATTATGAAGGAAATTGAATCTAAGTGTGCATTAGCTAATTCTCAAGTTTTCAACCAGAAATGAGCGAGCCAATAGAAAAAAAGTGGTATGTAATCCGTGCGATTAGTGGCAAGGAGAAAAAGGTAAAAGAATACCTTGAGTCCGAAATTAGCCGTATGGGTCTGCAGGAACAGATTTCTCAGGTGCTCATTCCAACGGAGAAAGTCTATCAAATCAGAAAAGGAAAAAAAATTAGCAAAGAGCGAAATTATTTTCCCGGATACGTTTTGATAGAAGCTATCCTTACAGGTGAAATACCGCACATCATTAAGAGTGTTCCAAATGTAATTGGATTTCTGGGAACAAAAGGAGAGGCTGATCCACTGCGTCCTTCAGAGGTTAACCGTATATTGGGCAAAGTTGACGAGCTCGCCGAAATGGGCGAAGAAGTTAATATTCCTTTTATTATTGGTGAAACCGTTACTGTTACTGACGGACCTTTTAATAGCTTTAGTGGGGTAATCGAAGAGATTAACGAAGAGAAGAAAAAACTCAAAGTTATGGTAAAAATCTTCGGACGAAAAACACCACTGGAGTTAAGTTTTATGCAAGTGGAAAAGGAATAGTTAGGTCTGATGCACCAAACTTCCTAATTAACGACTTAATTAATTAAGGATTAAAATGGCAAAAGAAGTAAGCGGATTAATTAAACTGCAAATCAAAGGAGGAGCCGCTAACCCCTCACCACCAGTTGGACCTGCATTGGGTTCCAAAGGTGTAAACATCATGGAGTTTTGCAAACAATTCAACGCACGTACGCAAGATATGGCTGGAAAAGTTATTCCAGTTATCATCACTGTTTACAAAGATAAGTCGTTTGTTTTTGTTTTAAAATCACCACCGGTGGCTGTGCAAATCAGAGAGACAGCTAAACTGAAAAAAGGTTCCGCCGAACCTAACAGGATTAAAGTTGGATCACTGAACTGGGAACAGGTACGTAAAATTGCTGAGGACAAGATGAAAGACTTAAATGCTTTCACCGTAGAATCAGCGATGCATATGGTAGCTGGAACCGCGCGCAGTATGGGTGTAAGGGTAACCGGCGCTTCACCTTTTGAAAAAAACTAGGCAATTGACCTGGTTTGTTGCATTTTGTAGAACCTCAAACAAAAGCTAAAATGGCTAAAATTTCGAAACACAAAAAGGAAGCCCTTGCTAAGTTCGACAAAAGCAAAATTTACTCCTTGACAGAAGCAGTTGATATTGTTAAACAAATCACCTTCACCAAGTTCGACGCTTCAGTTGATCTTAACGTGCGCTTAGGTGTTGATCCCCGTAAAGCCAATCAAATGGTTCGTGGATCAGTAACACTACCGCACGGTACAGGAAAAACAGCTCGCGTTCTGGTGCTTTGCGCACCCGATAAAGAGCAAGAAGCTAAAGATGCTGGTGCCGACTATGTTGGTTTGGATGAATACATCCAAAAAATCAAAGGTGGATGGACCGATATCGACGTGGTAATTACCACACCCAACGTAATGCCTAAGGTTGGTGCTCTAGGACGTATCCTAGGACCCCGTGGCTTGATGCCAAACCCAAAAACAGGTACTGTTACGATGGATGTTGCTAATGCTGTTAACGAAGTAAAGGCTGGTAAGATCGACTTTAAGGTTGATAAGTATGGTATAATTCATGCCGGAGTTGCAAAAGTAAGTTTCAGCGAAGACAAGATTTTTGATAACGCTAAAGAGCTGATAACAACAATTGTTAAGCTAAAACCTGCTGCTGCTAAAGGAACTTACGTTAAAAGTATCTTTCTCTCCAGCACGATGAGTCCTGGTATTCAGGTCGAACTGAAATCAGTAAGTAGTATTAGCTAAGCACTAAAAGGAAGTTAATGACATGAAAAAAGTAGATAAGCTAGCAGTCATTCAGTCCATGACGGAGCAGCTAAACCAAAGTACAAACTTCTATCTGGCTGATACCTCCGAATTAAATGCGGAGAAAACCAGCGAGCTAAGAAGACTTTGCTTTAACCGCAACGTAAAGCTTGTTGTAGTAAAGAACACTTTACTGCGTCAGGCTATGGAGAATGCCGGCAAAGATTATAATGAACTTTACGACACCCTCAAAGGTGCCACCTCTGTTATGTTTTCAGATGCCGGAAATGCACCTGCAAAATTGATCAAAGAGTTTCGTAAAAAGACTGATAGACCCGTTCTCAAAGGTGCATATATTGAAGAAGCTGTTTATATTGGCGATAACCAATTAGACTTCCTCATCAGCATCAAATCTAAGAATGAACTCATCGCTGACCTTATTGCACTCTTACAGTCACCAGCTAAAAATGTTATTGGTGCATTGCAATCGGGTGGTCATAAGTTAAGTGGCGTGCTTCAAACACTCTCTGAAAGATCAGAATAACAACCGAATGATTATCATTCACTCAAATAAAATTATTGTAAATCATTTAAACCGAAAATAAAATGGCAGATTTGAAAGCTTTCGCAGAGCAACTAGTAAACCTTACTGTAAAAGAAGTAAACGAACTAGCAGTTATCCTGAAAGAAGAATATGGTATCGAGCCTGCAGCAGCAGCAGCCGTTATGGCAGCTCCAGCCGCTGGTGAAGCCGACGCAGTTGAAGAACAAACTGCTTTTGATGTAATTTTGAAAGCAGCCGGTTCATCTAAACTTGCAGTAGTTAAATTGGTAAAAGAACTCACCAGCCTTGGCCTGAAAGAAGCCAAAGAATTGGTTGACTCAGCACCAAAAGCTATTAAAGAAGGTGTTACTAAAGACGAAGCCAACGCACTTAAATCACAACTTGAAGAAGCAGGTGCAGAGGTTGAAGTTAAATAAGAAGGATTATTTTCCGCAAAACATCTGGCAAAACAACCTCTATCTCAGCTAAATGAGGTAGAGGTTTTGCGCCTATTTTGCGTTTTCACGAACACGTTCTTTTTATTTGTATTATAGCCTCATTAACAGGCTCTTAAAACTTTAAGACTTTGGCAGAAAAAACTTCGGAAAGAATCAGTTTCGCATCCACCAGATATCAATTAGATTATCCGGACTTTTTGGATATTCAGCTTCAATCTTTTCAGGACTTTTTCCAGCTGGAAACAAATCCTGAAAATCGTAAAAATGAAGGACTCTTCCGAGTCTTCGCTGAGAATTTTCCAATAACGGATGCCAGAAATAATTTTGTACTCGAATTCCTCGATTACTTTGTCGATCCTCCACGCTATTCTTTAGCGGAGTGCATCGAACGTGGCCTCACTTATAGCGTACCACTCAAAGCAAAACTTAAACTCTATTGTACCGATCCCGAACACGAGGACTTTGAAACTATTGTGCAGGATGTGTATCTGGGGATGATCCCTTATATGTCGCCCAAAGGTACTTTCATTGTCAATGGCGCCGAACGCGTGGTAGTTTCACAGCTCCATCGCTCACCAGGCGTTTTCTTCGGTCAGCACAAACATGCAAACGGAACAACATTGTTTTCGGCTAGAATCATCCCTTTCAAAGGATCATGGATGGAATTTTCTACCGACATCAATAACGTGATGTATGCATATATTGATCGGAAAAAGAAACTACCGGTAACTACTCTACTGCGTGCCATCGGTTTTGAAACAGACAAAGATATTCTGGAGATTTTTAATCTAGCAGAAGAAATTAAAGTGAGCAAGGCAGGCCTCAAACGCGTGCTTAGTCGCAAACTAGCAGCCAGAGTTGTTCGCTCCTGGATCGAAGACTTCGTAGATGAAGACACTGGTGAAGTGGTTTCCATCGAAAGAAATGAAGTAATCATTGAACGGGAAACAATCTTGGAAGCTGAACATATTGATCTGATCGTAGATTCAGGCGTGAAAACAGTCTTGCTTCACCGCGAAGATTTTAATACCGCAGATTATTCAATCATTTTCAATACGCTCCAAAAAGATACTGCCAACTCCGAAAAGGAAGCCGTAGAGTTTATCTATCGCCAGCTGCGTAATGCCGAGCCACCTGATGAAGAAACGGCAAGAGGTATTATTGAGAAACTGTTTTTCTCCGACAAACGCTATGATTTGGGCGAGGTGGGTCGATATAGAATCAACCGCAAGCTCAATCTTGATATTGCTGAAGATACCAAAGTACTTACAAAACAAGATATTATATCAATTATCAAACACCTTATTGAGTTAGCCAATAACAAAACTGAGGTGGATGATATTGACCATTTGAGCAACAGGCGTATAAGAACTGTAGGCGAACAGCTATACAGTCAGTTTGGTGTTGGATTGGCACGTATGGCGCGTACCATTCGCGAAAGAATGAACGTACGCGACAACGAAGTGTTTACTCCTACCGACCTAATCAACGCAAAAACGCTCTCTTCGGTTATCAATTCGTTCTTTGGAACAAACCAGCTCTCGCAATTTATGGATCAAACCAATCCGCTCTCTGAGGTTACGCATAAAAGGCGTATCTCCGCATTGGGACCAGGAGGTTTGTCGCGTGAACGTGCTGGTTTTGAAGTACGTGACGTGCATTATACGCACTATGGACGCCTTTGTACCATTGAAACCCCTGAAGGCCCAAACATTGGTTTGATTTCTTCACTTTGCGTGTTTGCAAAAATTAATAAGCTCGGATTTATCGAAACACCTTATCTAGATGTGGTAGAAGGTAAAATCGATATGACAAAAGATCCAATTTATCTGAGTGCTGAAGAAGAAGAAACAAAGATTATCGCGCAAGCGAATACTGAAGTAGGCGAAGATGGCACATTCCATGATGAAGATGTAAAAGTCCGTTATCTAGCTGATTATCCTATCGTCAACCGCAACAAAGTTGACCTTATTGATGTCGCACCTAACCAGATCGCTTCTATCGCAGCTTCACTTATTCCATTTTTGGAGCATGATGATGCTAACCGTGCCTTGATGGGATCAAACATGATGCGCCAGGCCGTGCCGCTTATGGTTCCTGAAGCTCCTATTGTTGGAACAGGTATTGAAAGAAGCGTTGCCCGCGACTCCCGTGTTTTGCTGCATGCAGAAGGTGAAGGCGAAGTGCTTTACGTTGATGCTGACAAAATCACCATCAAATATGATCGCGACGAAAACGAGAAACTCGTGAGCTTTGATGATGACGTAAAAAGCTATAAACTCATCAAATACGCCCGCACAAACCAAAACACCAATATGAACCTTAAGCCTATCGTGGCCAGAGGTCAGAAGGTTACTAAAGGCCAGGTGTTATGTGAAGGCTATGGAACAGAAAATGGTGAACTCGCTATTGGTCGCAACCTGATGGTGGCATTTATGCCCTGGAAAGGTTACAACTTTGAGGATGCTATCGTAATTTCCGAAAAAATAGTAAAAGAAGATATCTTCACTTCTATTCATGTGGAAGAATTCAGCTTGGAAGTTAGAGATACCAAACGAGGTATCGAAGAGCTTACCAACGATATTCCTAACGTGAGTGCCGATGCTACAAAAGACTTAGATGAAAATGGTCTGATTAGAATTGGTGCCGAAGTGAATGAAGGTGATATCCTTATTGGAAAAATTACGCCAAAGGGCGAGAGCGATCCAACACCTGAAGAAAAGCTGTTGAGAGCTATCTTTGGTGACAAAGCCGGCGACGTGAAAAATGCTTCACTCAAAGCACCACCATCTATGAAAGGTGTTGTAATTGAGAAGAAGCTTTTCTCAAGAGTTGTAAAAGACAGAAAGTCAAAAGTTAAAGATAAAGACCTTATCAGCGATCTCGATGCTAAGCAGCGCAAAGACGCTACTGTCTTAAAAGATAAGTTAGTTGACAAACTGATCGTGTTGCTCAATGGCCGCACAAGCCAGGGTGTATCCAATAATTTCAAGGAACAGGTTGTTCCTAAGAAAGCCAAGTTTACTCAAAAAATCCTGATCGCCATTGATTACGCCAACGTTAATCCTAACAAATGGACTACCGATAAGGACCGCAACGAAATGATCAAGAAATTGATCAACAACTACAATATCAAGCAGAAAGAAATTTTAGGAATCTACAACCGGAAGAAATTTGTAGCCAGTGTTGGCGATGAGCTTCCTAACGGCATTGTTCAGATGGCTAAAGTTTATGTGGCTAAAAAACGTAAGCTCAACATCGGTGATAAAATGGCTGGACGTCACGGTAACAAAGGTATTGTTGCGCGTATCGTTCGCGAAGAAGATATGCCATTCCTTGAAGACGGAACACCCGTTGATATCGTATTGAACCCACTTGGTGTGCCTTCACGTATGAACCTTGGACAGATTTACGAAACTGTGCTGGGTTGGGCTGGAGCCAAACTCGGTAAAAAGTTTGCTACACCAATCTTTGATGGCGCTACAATTGATGAAATCAATGGCTATCTTGCTGAAGCCGGACTGCCTGAAAATGGTAGTGTTTATCTTTATGATGGCGGCACCGGTGAGCGTTTTGATCAGCCAGCAACAGTTGGATACATCTATATGTTGAAACTGCATCACATGGTTGATGACAAAATGCACGCACGTTCTATCGGCCCCTATTCACTTATTACACAGCAGCCATTGGGTGGTAAAGCCCAGTTTGGTGGTCAGCGTTTTGGTGAGATGGAGGTTTGGGCCATCGAGGCATTTGGAGCCAGCAATATCCTTCAGGAAATCCTAACGGTAAAATCTGATGATGTAGTTGGCCGCGCCAAAGCTTACGAAGCTATTGTGAAAGGCGACAATATGCCTACTCCCGGAATCCCCGAATCATTCAATGTATTGATTCATGAGTTGCGCGGACTTGGCCTTGAAATTACCTTCGACTAATAAAATTTGCACTGTTCCGAAATGTCTCGGAACAGTGCCATTTTCAGTTCTTTAATATAAACAGACCCAAATATATGGCTTTCAGAAAAGACAATGCAAACAGTAACTTTTCTAAAATAACAATCAGTCTTTCGTCGCCCGAAATTATCCTTGAGCGATCAAGTGGAGAAGTGCTGAAACCAGAAACTATCAATTACCGCACCTATAAACCGGAACGCGATGGATTATTCTGCGAACGCATCTTCGGTCCTGTAAAAGACTGGGAATGCCATTGTGGAAAATACAAACGTATTCGCTACAAAGGCATTGTTTGTGACCGTTGTGGAGTTGAAGTTACCGAAAAGAAAGT
>CAZOEV010000099.1:0-7795 GCA_964578915.1 uncultured Lentimicrobiaceae bacterium | reverse complement strand
CAAATGTTGTAAAAGTAGTAGAACAAGGTTACAAAGCAAATGACAATGTGTGGGGCGCACAAACAAATATTGGATTTGCATCTGCCCCTTTTTACATAGATGTAGTGACGGCAGATAGAGAGTCTGGTGGTACGGAATTATCTGATTTTATTTTAATAAATATTAAAAAGGTTCAGCTGATAGCGTACCAGGTTTATTCCACCGTTACAGATTTAGCCAGATTTCGGGGCTGATCTACGTTGCAGCCGCGCATCACAGCAATATGGTAAGAGAGTTTTTGCAGTGGAATAGTAGCAAGCAATGGCACAAACATTTCTTCTGTCTCCGGAATTTCAATCACATAGTCGGCCATACCGCGCACTGCCAAATCACCTTCGGTAACAATGGCAATAACTTTTCCTTTTCGCGCTTTCACTTCCTGAATATTGCTTACCACCTTGTCATAAGTGCCTTTGTTGGTAGCAATAACCACTACAGGCATTTCTTCATCTATAAGCGCAATAGGGCCGTGTTTCATTTCGGCAGCCGGATAGCCTTCAGCATGAATATAGGATATTTCTTTGAGCTTTAGCGCGCCTTCAAGCGCCACAGGGAAGTTGTAACCACGGCCTAAATACAGAAAGTTGCGTACATCTTTGTATTTCTCTGCAATTTCAATAACTTTTTCACTTACTTGCAATGTTTTTTCTACTTTTTCAGGAATGCGCTCCAATTCGTGGAGTAGGTGCAAAAAACGCGTTTTTGTAAGCGTTCCTTTTAACTGTGCAAGCCGCAGCGCCATCAGTGTGAGTAGTGTTACCTGAGCCGTAAATGCTTTTGTTGAGGCTACACCAATTTCAGGGCCAGCATGGGTATAACTGCCGGCATGGGTGGCGCGTGCTATGGACGATCCTACTACATTACAGATGCCCAAAATAGTTGCGCCCTTTTGTTTGGCCAAGTCAATAGCAGCAAGCGTATCAGCGGTCTCGCCAGATTGCGAAATAGCAATTACTATATCACTTTCATAAATCACCTGATTACGGTAACGAAACTCTGAAGCATATTCTACTTCAACAGGAATGCGAGCAATATCTTCAAAAAGGTATTCACCTACCAGTCCGGCATGCCACGAAGTGCCACAGGCTACGATAATAATACGTTTGGCATTTACCAGTTTTTGTTCGTAGTCGATAATACCACCCAGCGACACGGTGCCAATATCGGCATGAAGGCGTCCACGCATACTATCCCGAATAGATTGAGGCTGTTCAAAAATTTCTTTTAGCATAAAATGCTCAAAACCACCTTTTTCTAGGGCGCTTAGGTTCATTTCAAGTTGTTGCACATAAGGCGTTTTTTCCTTGTTGCGGATAGTTTTTATCTTCAGGTCGCTGGAGCGCGAGATTAGTGCAATTTCTTCATCGTCCAGATAAACCACGTTTCGCGTATATTCAATGATAGGAGTGGCATCCGAAGCTACGTAATAATCATCTTTTCCGATACCGATAACCAGCGGACTACCTTTTCGGGCAGCGATAAGGCTGTTAGGATCTTTGGCATCGATTACCACGATGGCATAAGCGCCAATTACCTGATTTAGCGCAATACGAACGGCTTCAAAAAGTGAAACATTTTCGTTTTTTCTGATATCTTCAATCAGGTTGGTAAGTACTTCAGTATCTGTGCTCGATTCAAAAGCGTAACCTCTTGTTTCCAGTTCGCTGCGGAGGGGTGCATAGTTTTCGATGATGCCGTTATGAATAAGGGCAATTTCTTTGGACTGTGAAAAATGAGGGTGTGCATTTATATCATTAGGTTCTCCATGCGTTGCCCAGCGGGTGTGAGCAATTCCGATAGTGCCGCGTAGATCAACATCTTTCACAAAAGCTTCTAAATCAGCGACTTTTCCTTTGGTTTTATAAACATTGAGGCTGGTATTAAGCAAGGCAACACCTGCGCTATCATAACCTCTATATTCCAGGCGTCTAAGTCCGTTTATTAATATTGGATAGGCTTCTTTTGGGCCTAAATAGGCTACTATTCCACACATAGTTGAGTGATTTTATTAGAATGGTTGGGCTGTTTTATTAAACCACGAGCTGTTTTCATTTATTTACAAAAGTAATCACAGGACAATAGATATGCAAGCTCGCTAGCGTATTAATCATTCACAACTGAATAAATAAGCTGTAATTTCAATGGCTTTAAGGTGTCGGCGGTTGGTGTTGTGCCATTAAAAACCCATCGGTCAGCCTTTGACGATCCGCCAAGAACTAAAAAGTAAAGACCGTAGTTTTCTTTGTTTTCGCCAGCAAGCACCATGTCCTGAAAATACCGCGTAATGCGGTATTCATAACCCTTTATTGAAGATTTGTATGTGCCTCCAAAATAGCTGTCGCCTTCAAGCTGATCAGGGAGCACTTGATAAGCTTCGTTGGCATCGTTGATTACCAAGGCCATTTGTGAGGGAGCGCCATAACCTTCTGCCAGATCAGAGGCGTTCATGATTAGTTTGGCTTCGTTGATAATTATTTTATTTCCCGAAGGGTGCTTTATCTTGGTGATATTTGGGAATAGAATCTTTGTTTTTACACCACTCATGGCCTGTGCATAAAGTAATTGCTGTCCGGCCAGGGTATCACCCTGCACTACTTGATTTATAAAATCGGGGCTGGCATCTTGAAATTCGTTGTGATCGTAACGATTGAAATGAGCTTCTGAACTGGTAATATAAAACGAGTAGCGCAGCGAGTCGGTGGAGTCGTTGCTGTAATAAATGGTGAGCAGTGAAAAGTTTGATGGCAGATCAAAATAACTAATTGCGCCGCCATTGGCTACCGGCTCTGGAGTGATATAGAGTCCATTAAAATATTCTTTGAAACTTTCTGTAGATTCCAGATCTGTTTCAGACGCATTCAAGATTTTTTCACCTAAAGCGGTAGAGTTAGGCGTTAAAGGGACTCTAATCATAGGAGTCAGGGTATCGCCATCAAAAGGGTATGGTGAAGTGGGTAACGGATTAAACTCAAAGCTGGCGTAATCCGTTTCGCCTACCGACAGCATCCTACTTGAGTAATAAGCCGAATCAACGCTGATATTCTGTTCTAATTCAAAAACTTGCATAGTTTGCGCAGTGGTGGTATCGCCATAGTGGCCGGAATAAGCCAATTGCAATACCAGCGAGTCGAGCTGTGGGTTGGCGCCAAAACTATGTCCATTGGTTGAAAGGCGGAATTGGGTAAAAAAGCCCGCCATAGTGGTGCCAAAAACTGGATCTTTCATGCTTCCAAATAATATGTTGGACGGGCTGTCGGTTCGGATAGAATCCTCGGGCACGCTATAAGCCACAATACTAACGGTATCTGTATAAAACAGTTCGATATTATTTTGGTCTGGCTGCAGGTTATCACCAATGCGTTCCGGTTTCTTGGTACATGAAAAAGTCATCAACAAAGCAAAAACTGTCGTTGACAGTATGAGCTGCTTAAGCAAAATTTGAGGTCTCAATAGGTATGATTTTCAAAATTCAAAATAAATTACTTCTCAAGCAGCGTATCGTAAAAAGCGTTGTAAGCCTCAATATAACTGTCCTCGGGCTGATATTCCAATATAGGTTTTTTCAGACTTTGGATATGTGCTTCAATTTCGGGATGAATTTTTTCACTTCCCATAATAATAGCATCAGCATAGTCGATGGCTGCCTTAGTAAGCGTAACGTAATTTGGGTTTTTATAGTATTTCAAATCTTTAGCAGTGATGCCTGGCAACTTGATTTTTTTGTCGAAGCCTTCCAGAAATTCTTCTGTAAAACTGTCGTCGTAAACAGAATATACCACTTTTGACTCGGAGAAAAGCGGATTATCTTTATAGGCACGTTTCACGTAAAGTGGCACCAATGCTGATATCCAGCCGTGGCAATGCACCACATCGGGAGCCCAGCCCAGTTTTTTTACCGTTTCGAGCACGCCGCGCGAAAAGAAAACGGAGCGTTCGTCATTGTCTTTATAAAATTTATTGGCTTTGTCGCGAATAGTGAATTTCCGGTGAAAAAAGTCTTCGTTATCAATAAAATAAATCTGCATGCGTGCCTGCTGTATCGAAGCAACTTTGATGATCAACGGGTGATCGGTATCGTTGATAATCAAATTCATGCCGGAAAGCCGAATCACTTCATGCAATTGATTTCGCCGCTCGTTGATATTGCCAAAACGTGGCATGAATGTCCTAATCTCTTTTCCTTTTTCTTGAATTCCCTGGGGCAGATGACGTCCAATTCTGCTCATGGGGGTTTCTTTGAGATATGGCATAATGGCCTGCTCCACAAAAAGAACCCTTGCTTTTTCCATTTTTGAGTTATTTAATGAACTTTGCTAAAAAATATGTGCAAAGGTAATAAAAATTCCTGTTTTATTCAATCTGACTGAATGACAAAACAATAACAGCAGGCGTTGGCAGGGTAGACTATAGAGTTACTCAGGTGGATTTTTGATGGGAAGGATGAATAATTGAGTAGTTTTATCTAATAATAAAGAACAGGTAAACACTCATTTCAAAACACATTCAAAGTGTAATTTAGAGAATAATATAAATTTAATACAACTTTATAGTTGTTTTTAGCGAAATAGCATTATCTTCGCCCAACAATATTTATGTATGAGTACAGAAATTGAAGTAGTATCCTTTTTAAAAGACTTCAAGGAAAAGATGAAGTTCTGGGATGTGCTCTTCCGTGATGACAGGGGTAAAAACGCACAGGCTTTGGTGGATTTAGAGCTTCGTCCCGTCGAACGAAAAAACCTATTAGAAACACTCGAAACCAAAGACTATAGCGAAGGTCCGCTGGAGGAAGAACTTTATGGAGGCACTGATATGTGGGTATTTGGTAAAACCATAAAGAAAAAGGAAGTGTATATCAAAATTACAATGGGTGCAAGGGGAAGCAGTGTAATTTGTATTTCCTTTCATCTAGCACAACACAAAATGAACTATCCTTTAAAATAGAACAAAATGAAAAGTCCAATCACAGGCAAAGAAATGATATTGACCAAAGAGAAAAGGTCGATGAATTTTAGAAAAGAAACATTTGAAATCGTTTTTCATTATTACAAATGCGAGGATAGTGGAGAGCAATTTACCACAACATTATTAGACGAAGTGAATATGAATCAGGTATATAACCAATACCGTGATAAATTTAATATCCCATTTCCTGATGAAATCATTGGAATTCGTGAGAAGTATGGTTTGTCGGCAGCAAAAATGTCAGAAATATTGGGTTTTGGGGTAAACACCTACCGGCAATATGAATCTGGTGAATTACCAAGCACAGCCAATGCTAAATTAGTGCAGGTCGTTGACGACCCTGAGAAATTCATTGATATGATTAAATTATGTGGCACGCTGGATGAAAAACTAAAAGCAAAATTCAAACAGAAAGCACAATTATTGTTAGAGAAAAGAAAGAGAAATAGTATTGATTTGAATTTCATAGCGTATATAATGGGCAAGCATTCGGCCGATATATACTCGGGCTACAGAAACCCAAACCTTGAAAAGTTTACCGAAATGGTCGTGTATTTTTCGGAGAAGATGCAGCCATTCAAAACCAAAATGAACAAGCTGTTATTTTATGCTGATTTTTTAATGTTCAAACAAAGTTGTTTTTCCATAAGTGGCCTAAGGTACAAAGCCATTGATATGGGGCCTGTGCCGCAAAATTTCCAAAGCCTGTTTGAGTTTTTAGCAAACAAAGATGAAATTTACATTTGTATAACGGAATTTCCGCAAGGATATGTAGGCGAGCAGTTCAAAGCCAGAAAAGACAGGCCATTTAACGCAGGTTTATTTTCAGAAATTGAATTAGAAGTTTTAGAAAAAGTCGCAAACCTATTCAAACCCACCAGCACAAACGACATTATTAAGCTTAGCCATTCAGAAGAAGCTTGGAAGAAAAACGAAAAAGACAAAAGCCTAATCAGTTATGAATATGCGTTTGAGATAAATCAAATTTAGGTATATTCGTGGCGGGAATGTGCGGCGGAGGAAAAAGGCAGAGGTGGGGGGGGGTGGAAACCAGTTAACACACCGAAAATAGAGAAACAACTGTCTAAAAAGGGAGTGTACAGAAAAGTGAAATCATAAATTAAGATGTTTGCATTCAACTCGATAAAAGATTTAATAAGTACTCTTTATAGAGAAAGAGAAAGAATGTTCTTAAATATGAAAATTTATTGGAGTTTGTAAATTTTGAAGAAGAAAAATTAGTAACACTTATTGAAAAGAACGTTTTAGTTCAATTTGGAAACACCATTGACTTAAATCGAGATATACTGGACTTTCTTGAAAAATTCACAGATTCCATTGAGGAAATTAATTACGAATACACCAGTGGTTTGATACGAATATTGAAAGAAAATATTCAAAATTGGGAACTTGAAAAAAGACCAAACAAACAGAATGAATATCTTCTTAAAATCAAACGGAATATTGGAAATGTTGGCAAAGATGTTTTAAGAAATGTAACAACATTGCGTGGAAGTGTTGAAGATGTTTTTGCAACAGAGAAAGTCTTTAGTATCAAGAAAAATAAACTTGAGGAATACGATAACAAAAGAAAAAACCTTGATGAATTATTAGAACAGATTGATGCCTTTTTTCGAGAAGGCACATGGGAATATTTTATTAAAATGGTGCAAGATGATGAGTTAAATCAAATTATCTTGAGACTGGATAGAGATATTATAGTTGCCAGACAAAATCTAATTGACATAACTCAGAAGATTCTTGATTTCATAAACCGAATCAGGCAAGATTCTGAGATATTCAAACATATTCAAAAGGTAAAACTTTTAAAAGACCAACTGTTATTAACAGATAAGAGTAATTTTATAGATGTAATTTCAAAGGATAACAGTCTTCAATTTCAAAATGAAATTCGATTTTCTACACCATTATCACTTGATTATATTCAATCGGAAGAAGCATATGAGATTCTCTTGCGAATTAGTTATAAGTTGAAAAAATCTTTGAGTATAGATGAGAAATCATCCGGTATTATACGTGATGAGTTCTTGAGCGAAAAGGATAAAAACCATTATGTAGTTGACTCGAATAAACTAAAAGAAAGTTTTTTGTCAAGAGGTGGTGATTTGTTTGATTTTATAAATAATTACAACTTTGAGAAAGAACTCTCTTTCGAGGAAAAAGTTACCTTGTTCTGTAAATTGGCTTCTCAATTTAGAGATGATTTTTCTATATCAGATAACTATTCGACAATAGAGAATATTGAATACGTATTAATTACACCTAAATTATGACAGGAACACCACCAATACAAACTTCAGATATATTTGAAAGATTGAGCAAAGGACAATTTATTTGCGAGGATAGTAGAGCCGATGAAATTAAAGATTTGTTCAATATAATTGAGTTAGAAAATAACTATGAAATTCTGAGAGATTATTTTCAACGTATCGGATTCACGTTAGAAAAAGGAACTGGTTATTATTATTTTAGCAGAAAAGAAACAAACCAAATTTTTGAAGAAAAAGTTAAACGAGCTTATAAATGGATTGATATTCTTGATTTTTTTAACACATACGCTAAAGCAATTGATGAGCCATTTACTCAAGGAGCTGTATTTTCCCCATCTCGAATATTTGAGAAATCAAAAGTCAATAGTGCCTTACAAGAAAAGTTAGATACACTTAAAAACTATCAGGAATTTGCAACTGAAAAACCTCTGGACAGAATTCAAAAACTCTCTCGATATATGGTCAAAGAAACCTTTTTTGACCTTACAAACGAATACTCA
>CAZOEV010000098.1:0-7899 GCA_964578915.1 uncultured Lentimicrobiaceae bacterium | reverse complement strand
AAAGCATATTGACCTTTATATGGAAATTATGTTCACCAAATCACCCCTTTCTCGGTCTGAAAGAGAAATGATGGCTGTGGTGGTTTCGGTAACTAATGGTTGTATTTACTGTCGGCAGCATCATGCTGAGGCACTTCACCATTATTGGAAAGACGATAAAAGATTGAAGCAATTAATCAGCGACTGGAAAAGCGCTCCGCTCAGCGATCGTGAAAAACTTTTGGCTCAGCTTGCCGCTGAACTTACTTCAGATCCTGCTGCTTTTGAAAAAAACCATCAGCTGCAGCAATGGAAAAGTGCTGGCTTTACCGATCTGGAACTGTTGGATGCCAGCTTGGTAATCGCTTACTTCAATTTTGTGAACAGGATGGTGCTGGCAACAGGTATCGCCCTGGAAGAGGATAAAGGTGCAGGATATAAGTACTGATAGGTTTGCATAAACGCAAAAAGACAGCCGAAGCCGTCTTTCTGCTAACCAAACCAAATAAAAAACAGGATTAAAAGGAAATCAGGGCATAACCATCAACAACTAATTGACGAAGGCTAGGATGATCCTTGTAATCTGATAAAAGACTAACGCCAGCCTTTTCAACCTCACTTTTTACTCCAAAAGCCGAGGCGCAAAATGAACATGCACCGGTTATGGAAGGTTTAACGGCTTGATAAAGGTCGTGAAGTTTATGCGATGAGTCTTCGAGTGCGCCAATCCATTTGGTGCCGGCTCCCTCGAAAATTATTTTAAGATCATCACCTTGTTCGATCGATTCAAGTGCTAACATAAAGGCATTGGATACTTTTCCAAGTGATTCAATGGATTCTGTATCCGACATAATAATTAAAGCAATTTTAGTCATGGGAAATTATATTTTTTAATGTGATCGTATTTTGTTGTCACGACACTAGTCGGGGAGAAGTGCATTTCCTGACGAAAGAAAAAATGTTTTTTCGAAAAAATAGGATATTTTAAGATTTATATGTTATTCGTAGTCAATGTTATAGCATTGTATATTTTAAGATTGTTATCAGCCACTTTTTAAAGTAATTCCATTTTATTTGTCAGGCTTATCCCAATTAGCCGACTCAATGGTCATAAACAATTAAAATTGAAAAAAATGAAAATGATTGCCCTCTATCAACAAATGACTAAAAAACTGAATGCACTGGTTGATGTTCCACTCTTATTTTTCAGGCTGGTGCTGGCTTACGGCTTTTATGGCCCGGCTATGATGAAACTTGGTAACATCAGCGGTATTGCCGACTGGTTCGAAAGCATGGGAATGCCTTTTCCAACACTGAATGCCTACTTGGCTACTTACACTGAGGTGGCCGGTTTTGTGCTGCTGTTTTTAGGATTAGCCACACGTATTATTGCAGTTCCATTGATGATTGTAATGTTGGTAGCTATCCAAAGTGTGCATTGGGCCAATGGTTTTGAAGCCGGAAACAATGGATTTGAAATTCCGCTCTACTATTTGCTGTTGCTTTTTAGCCTGTTTGTATATGGCCCTGGTAAAATCAGCGTAGATCATTTACTCAAAAAGTTTCTTATGAAGAATGCCGGGTAATTCAATCTGGCCGTGAAAAAGCTTAAAGCCTTTATTTGATTATTGAAAATTGGTTAATGATAGAAAAGCCGGCATGAGTGCTGGCTTTTCTATTTAGTGTCAGCAAGGAAACGTTTTTATTACATCAGTTTTTATCAAAAAAATTGTCAGGATATATATTTTTCGCGACTAAATAATATCAATTCTTAAGCTGATTTTAAACCTATAACAATAAATACTTTAATATGAGAAATTTAAACATCATTTTTATAATAAACCTAATTGTATTACTACTGGCTGAGATACCGCTTAATGCGCAGGACTATCGTTCGGCCGAAGAAGCAAACGGACTTTTGACCGGACAAACAGCTCCACTTTTTGAAGCCACTGATCAGCATGGTGAGCAATTTAATCTGACCAAAGCCTTGGAGCAAGGTCCGGTAGTGCTTGTTTTTTACCGTGGCTTTTGGTGTCCGGTATGCAACAAACACCTTAAATCATTTCAGGACAGCCTTTATCTCATGAAAGAAGCGGGAGTTCAGGTGATTGCTGTTTCACCTGAAAAGCCCGAATACCTTGATAGAATGGCAGAACAAACCGGTGCGGAATTTCGTTTGCTTTACGATGAAGATTACCGCATTGCAGATGCGTATGATGTAAGCTTTAAGCCTGATGCCAAAACGCTCTTCGTTTACAACACCGTGCTGGATGCCAATCTAAAAGAAACCCATTCCGATGACAGCCAGCGGCTTCCGATCCCGGCAACCTACTTGATAAACCGGGATGGGAAAATAATCTGGCGGCATTTTGATCCGGATTATAAAGAGCGTTCCAGTGTTTCCGAAATTTTGAAAGCCCTTAAAAATTTATAAAAAGCCCTTAAAAATGAATGGTCACCTAAATAAATTCTGTAAATTCATTTTTTAAATTATTTTTTATGAAAGATATTTCTACTTCTGAACTACAAATAATGTTACAAAAAACCGACACTATCGTGCTGGATGTGAGGTCGGTGGATGCTTTTAATGGCTGGAATATGAAGGCTGAGAGCCGTTCAGGCCACATCCGTGGAGCCAAAAGTTTGCCCGCAAAATGGTTAAATTATATCGACTGGATCGAAATCGTTAGACACAAGCAAATTCTGCCCCGGCATAGCCTGATAATATATGGTTATGATCGGACAGATTCCGTTAGAGTTGCCCAAAGATTTGAACAGTCGGGCTATGATAAGGTCATTGTTTATACGCATTTCCTTACGGAATGGGTAAATGACGAAACGCTTCCTATGGCAAAGCTTGAGCGATACCAGCAACTGGTTTCTGCCGAATGGGTCAATACCTTAATTTCTGGTGGAAAACCCAAGCATTTCAACAAGGATAAGTTTGTTGTTGTGCACAGCCATTACCGCAACAGAGAGGCCTATTTGAGTGGTCATATTCCCGGAGCGATCGACATGGATACGTTGGCTTTGGAAGCTCCCGAAACCTGGAACCGGCGCAGTCCGCAAGAGCTTAAGCTTGCCCTCGAAGCGCATGGAATTACAGCTGATACAACGGTGATTTTGTACGGGAAATTTATGTTTCCCGACAATGCAAATGAGTTTCCGGGCAGTGCTGCCGGAGATATTGGCGCCGTTCGCAATGCATTTATAATGATGTATGCCGGGGTGAAGGATGTAAGAATATTGAACGGAGGATTTCAATCCTGGCAGGATGCTGGTTTTGAAGTTTCTACAGAAGATATGCCCAAAAAACCCGTAAAAGATTTTGGAGCTAAAATCCCCGCTCAGTCTGGCCTTGATGTGGATACACCTGAAGCAAAGACGATGCTTGCCGCAAAAGATGCAGAGCTCGTTTGTGTGCGCAGCTATCCTGAGTATATCGGAGAGGTGAGTGGTTACAATTACATTGAAGCAAAAGGACGCATCCCCGGTGCCATTTTTGCTGACTGTGGAAGCGATGCCTACCACATGGAGAACTACCGAAACGAAGACCACACCACACGCGATTTTAATGAGATTGCAGCGATTTGGGAAAGTAACGGCATTACGCCCGATAAACACCTGGCTTTTTATTGTGGAACCGGATGGCGGGGAAGTGAGGCCTGGTTTAATGCCTGGCTGATGGGCTGGCCGCGCGTTTCCGTATATGATGGCGGATGGTTTGAGTGGAGCAACGACCCCAAAAACCCTTTCGAAACCGGCATACCCGAAGCCAATCAAGTAAATCGCTAAAAAATGGACAATACAACAACGCTTACCGAATTTGCCACAGAGGTCAACACAGGCCTTACTGCCGAACCTAAATACTTGCATTCAAAATATTTCTATGATGACAGGGGGAGTGAGATTTTTGAACAAATCATGCGTATGCCCGAATATTATCTTACCGATTGTGAGCTGGAAATTTTTGAAAAACAGAAAACCAGCTTATGCGATGATTTCATTCCTGAAAATGGCGCGTTTGAATTGGTGGAGCTGGGAGCTGGCGATGGGCTGAAGACAAAACAGCTGCTCAAAGAATTGCTGGACAGAGAAATTGATTTCACCTATTCGCCGATAGATATTTCACAGCAGGCAGTTCAGCAGCTTCAAAACAAACTTTGGCAGGAATTGCCCGGTGTGAAAATACATGGTTTGATTGGCGATTATTTCCATTTGATAGAAGGCCTTAATGGCTCAAAGCCAAAAGTGATTCTTTTTCTGGGATCGAATATTGGAAATTTCTCGCATGAAAAATCCTTGAGTTTTCTCAAACAGTTGCACAAAGTTTTAAATAGTGGTGATAAGTTACTGATCGGATTTGACCTAAAAAAAGATCCGGAAATTATACTGAAAGCGTACAATGATCCTCATGGTCTCACTGCTTCATTTAACCTTAACCTATTGCAGCGTATGAACAAGGAGTTGGGGGCTGATTTTATTCTGGAAAATTTCCGGCATATTGAAACCTACCACCCGAAGACTGGCACAGCAAAAAGCTTTCTTATTAGTCAATGCAAGCAGCAGGTGCACTTCGCCGAACTGGATAAAACATTCTCTTTTGAAAATGACGAACGTATTTTTATGGAAATGTCACAAAAGTATGATTCTGAAATGATTCATTCCTTGGCAGAAAATACTGGTTTTGAAGTAGTAAGTAATTTTACCGATAGCCGGCAATTCTTTATCAACAGTATTTGGGAGAAAATAGAAAAATGAAGCCAAACATAAATTAGTTGTTGTTGTAGATGTCGGATTTGCAGGGCTTGAAATATCCCAACGCCTTTGCAAAGACAGGTTTCAAGTTGACTTACTCGACAAAAACAATTACCACCAGTTTCAGCCTTAACGCTACCAAGTAGCATCATCAGCTTTGGAACCAAGGGCTGTAAAGTTTCTTCAAGACATTTAGTAACTTTGTTTGTGCCATTTTTTGCAAAAAATTACATTTATGAAAGCAACTGAAATATGAAAACATCAAAAATCGATTTTAAGAGCCAGGAGGGGCATAAGCTAACAGCCCGAATTGAATTGCCTGCCGACCGCAACCCGGGAAGCTTTGCCCTGTTTGCGCATTGTTTTACCTGCAATAAAAACCTGTCTGCCGTACGCAACATCAGCAGGGCACTTACATCAGCAGGCTTTGGTGTTTTGCGGTTCGATTTTACCGGCTTGGGCGAAAGCGAAGGGGATTTTGCCGACACTAATTTTTCAAGTAATATTCAGGACTTAAAGGCAGCAGCCGAATTCCTGAAGAAAGAATATTTGGCGCCTTCGCTGTTGATCGGCCATTCCCTTGGGGGTGCTGCCGTATTGTATGCTGCCGCCGAAATAGATTCAGTTAGTGCTGTGGCAACTATTGGCGCACCAGCCGATCCAAAGCATGTCAAAAACTTGATCTCGTCAGGTATGTCCGACATAAACGAAAAAGGTTTCGCGGAAGTTTCGATTGGTGGCAGGCCGTTTACCATTAAAAAGCAGTTTATTGAAGATCTGGAAGCAGTAGATATGTCTGCTGTGTTAGCGAAAATGAGAAAAGCGGTGCTTGTTGCCCATTCCCCGCAAGACAATATCGTGGGCATTGATAATGCAGCCAGTATTTTTACTAAAGCCAGACATCCGAAAAGTTTTGTCTCGCTTGACGGTGCTGACCATTTGCTTTCAAAAGCTGAGGATTCAGCCTATATCGGCAACGTCATCGCCAATTGGGCCAAGCGCTATATCTCTTTTGAGGAGAAAGCAAAACCAGATACTAAGCTACAAGTGGTTGCCAGCCTGGATGGTGCCGATAAATTCACTACACAAATCAAGGCCGGAAAACATTACTTGATTGGCGATGAACCCGAAAGTTATGGAGGCAATGATTTTGGCCCTACACCTTACGATTTTGTCTCGGCAGGGCTGGCCAGTTGCACCGCCATGACCATTAAAATGTATGCCGACCGCAAAAATTGGAAGATTGACGAAGTAAACGTCCACATTAAACACAGTAAGCAACATGCGGAAGATTGTGGAGCGTGTGAGGAATCTACATCAAGTAAAATAGATCAGTTTGATAGAGTCATTGAACTCAAAGGCGATCTGGATGAAAGCCAAAAGCAACGGTTGCTCGAAATCGCCAATAAATGCCCAGTACACAAAACCTTGCTTTCTGAAGTAAAAATAGAAACCAAACTGAAATCTTAACCCTTAAAAATCAATATCCCATGTCCTATTTGCCATTAATTAAGTTCTCTGACCTGAAAGACAGAACACCAGCATACGTCTTGTATGAAACCATCGACCTTGTTGTAATCCGTTACGATGAAGAAGTATCAGTGCTTTATGGCCGCTGCCTTCACCGTGGCGCACTACTTTCTGATGGCTTCATTGAGGGAAACAATTTGGTCTGTGGTGTTCATTTCTGGGATTACCGCTTTGATACAGGTGTTTCTGAATACAATAATGAAGAAGCACTGCAAAAGTTCAGTGCGAAAATAGAAAATGATCAGGTATTGGTGGACGAGACTGAGCTGAAAGCCTTTGCCAGTAAACATCCGCAAGCTTTTGACAGGGATAGCTATCAGGGAATTTATGCTGATACCGCACCCGAAGACACCGAACCTTATACAGGTTATATTCAGGAGTTGGCGCGTGACGGCTTGAAAAACTATGGACATCATGGGCCATCTGCAGCCATGGGCGTTGATCTGAATACGCTGCCCAAATGGGAAGATATTCAGTTTTTGCCGGCTCAATTGGCACGAAGGCCACTACTAGATGAGGTTGAAGTAGATACGCGTGTAGTTATTGGGTCAAAAGCCAAAAAGCCACTTATACTTGAAATACCTCTTTTTGTTTCGGATATGAGCTTTGGGGCTTTGTCGCGGGAGGCAAAAATTTCGCTGGCCAAAGGAGCCGAAATGGCGCAAACAGGTATTGCCAGCGGCGAAGGCGGCATGTTGCCCGAAGAGCAGCAAAACAACAGCCGCTATTTTTATGAGCTGGCTTCCGGGCGTTTTGGATTTTCATGGGATAAGATTGAAAAAGTGCAGGCATTTCATTTTAAGGGTGGTCAGGGTGCAAAAACAGGTACCGGAGGCCATTTGCCCGGAAACAAAGTGACGGATGAAATTGCTGCTGTGCGTGGTTTGCAGCCAGGACAGGCTGCCATTTCGCCGGCTTCTTTTGATGACTTGAAAACAGCTGCCGATTTCAAAGCTTTTGCTGATGAGGTGCGGAAACGTACAGGAGGTATCCCGATAGGTTTTAAAATTGCGGCCAGCCATATTGAGGCCGATATTGACTTTGCGCTTGAAGCAAGTGCGGATTATATCATTCTAGATGGCAGGGGAGGAGGCACGGGTGCTGCTCCAACAATTTTGCGCGATAACATCAATGTGCCAACCATGGCGGCTTTGGCGCGTGCCCGGCGTCATCTTGATAAAAGAGGTGCACAGGATGTAAGTCTAGTTATTACAGGAGGCCTGCGCATCGCTGATGATTTTGTTAAAGCACTGATGCTGGGAGCCGATGCAGTGGCCGTTTCTAATTCGGCTTTGCAGGCTATTGGCTGCTTGGGCATGAGAGCTTGCCACACCAATAACTGTCCCGTTGGTATTGCTACGCAAAAGGAAAACTTGCGTAGCCGAATACAAATTGCCCAAGCTGCGAAACAATTGTTTAATTTCTTTTATGCCAGCAACGAATTAATAAAAGTAGTGGCTCGAGCCTGTGGCTATCAGCAAATTAATCAGTTCAATCCTAACGATTTGTCAACTTTTAAATATACTATTCATCAATTAACAGGAATTCGCTATGCAGGAATACAATAATATTGATCAGCAGATGCATGGATTGGCAGATCTCATTGCCATGACTAACCGCAATTATGTG
>CAZOEV010000097.1:0-7926 GCA_964578915.1 uncultured Lentimicrobiaceae bacterium | reverse complement strand
CCCGACTATGCAGCCGTGGTTTATAGCAAAATCGTAAAAGAGCTTTTTCCTGATGTGCCAGTAATAATTGGTGGTGTAGAAGCCTCGCTGAGGCGCGTAACGCATTACGACTATTGGTCGGATCAGCTAAAACCATCTATTCTTATTGACTCCAAAGCCGATATCGGGGTTTATGGCATGGGCGATTTGGCCATTCTTGCCTTGGCAAAAGCTTTTGACAATGGCAAAAGTCTGGCGGAGATTCAACAGATTCCACAGTTATTTTACGCCATTCACTCAGGTGAAAACCTGACACCACATGCAGCTGGCGATATTCATTTGGCCGACCATGAAAGCTGCTTGCAAGACAAAAAAACTTATGCTGCCAACTTTCGACATATTGAGCAAGAGTCGAATAAGCACCAGGCCGCGCGCCTGCTACAAAAACACGGAAGCAGCACGGTAGTCATCAATCCGCCCTACCCTACTTTTACCGAAAAGCAGCTCGACGCCTCTTTTGATTTGCCTTATACGCGAAAACCGCATCCTAAATATGCCAAACGCGGCCCTATTCCGGCTTACGAAATGATCAGGCATTCGGTAAATATGCACCGCGGATGCTTTGGTGGCTGTAGCTTTTGCACCATTTCTGCCCATCAGGGAAAATTCGTAACCAGCCGCAGCAAAGCCTCCATTATGGCCGAAGTGGATCAGATCACTAAGATGGACGATTTCAAAGGTTATATCAGCGATTTGGGCGGTCCATCGGCCAATATGTATCAGATGAAAGGCAAGCACCAGCAAATTTGCGATAGCTGTAAAAGGCCCAGCTGTGTATTTCCAAATATCTGTAGCAACCTGGATACCAGCCATAAACCACTTACTGATGTGTATAAATCTGTGGATAAACATCCGGCGGTGAAAAAAGCTTTTGTGAGTTCGGGCTTGCGCTATGATTTGTTTTTGACCGATGACAAAGAGAAAAACGATGCCCTGGGTTTTGATGAATTTATGCGACAACTTTTTACACGCCATGTGAGCGGAAGGCTAAAAGTGGCCCCAGAACACACCAGCGATCAGGTGCTGAAAACTATGCGCAAACCCAGCTTTAGTTTGTTTCACAAACTCAAAAGGAAGTTTGAACAAATCAATACCGAAACTGGACTCAAACAGCAGCTTATCCCCTATTTTATTTCCAGCCACCCCGAAAGCCACCTAGAAGATATGGCACAACTTGCCGCCGATACCAAAGCACTGGGTTTTAAGCTGGAACAGGTACAAGATTTCACGCCAACACCGATGACAGTTGCCACGGTAATGTATTACAGCGGCTATGATCCTTATACGTTGAAACCGGTTTTTACAGCACGTGACAAAGCCGAAAAAACGGCCCAACAAAAATTCTTTTTCTGGTATAAACGCGAAAACCAGGCCTGGATTAGGCAAAAACTGCAGCAATTAGGCCGTGATGATATTGCCAAAACCCTGCTTTCATTTGACAAACCAAAAAATGATCGGAGTAAAAGAAAACGATAATTTCAAGAATCGTAAAGAACTTACTGCTAGTTTTCTACATTCATTAAGCGGCTTTTTGGCGGCCTATATTTTTATTTATTTCCTTTCAGGAATCTCCGTTTTATATATTGCCTACGATTTGGATGTGCCAGCAACATTATTTGTTAACACCATTGATTTCGGCCTTAGCCAAATGGCAAAACCACTCACTAGCGACATTATCGTGAGCGTATTTATGGCGCAGCCGGTCAGCAGTTTCATCATGGCCATCATAGCAGTCTTTCTGTTTATGTTGTTGCGACCAAAAAAATACTGGCTTCAACTATTTTTATTGTGGTTGTTTCTTCATGGATTCAATTTTACTTTTGGCCTAGTGAGTGAAGATTTACTACTCAAAACAGGACTTTTCAATGTGGCAGTGGTGATGGAAATCAGGCAAGTTATGTTGATCTTAACCATAGGAATTTCTCTGTTTTTTTTGGTGAAAGCCGGTACGCTAGTCGGGAAATTATTTTATGCCCGCATTTATCAGCCGTCAAGTCAAAAAAATAGCCAGTTGAAAGTCTTTGTTTACCATTTTTTTCTGCCCTGGATCACAGGAAGTTTAATTATTTTACTGCTTTCGTTTCAGCATAATAGCCTAAAGGACATTTTATTACGACTATCTATGTTCGTTAGTATTTTACCCATCATTTTTCTTAAAGAAGTGGCGCAAAAAAATCCTTTGGGCACAAAAGCACCCAAACTATTTGTCTCAATTATTGCGATTTTACTGGCTTTTGCGCTTGCAATTGTGTTTGCCATTATGCTGAAAAGCGGAATAAATCTTGGCATATCCTAACCAAAAACTTTTTCAGACTTTTTTTTCAGACTTTTTTTTCTACCTTTCGGCCTTTAAATCTAAACCCAAGTTTATGAAAGCTTTTAACTTAAAAAATCTATTGATTTTGATGATGCTTTTTGCATTTTCAGGCATCAATACTCCAGCGCTTGCTCAGCGCAACAAAAAGAAATCAGCCGCAGCCGATACCTTAAAATCGGGTGATATCTCCGGATTAAAGTGGCGCAATATCGGGCCAGCTTTTGCCTCAGGGCGTATTTCCGATTTTGCTGTAAACCCCGACAATCATAGCGAATATTATGTTGCTGTTTCTTCCGGACATATCTGGAAAACAGAAAATAATGGCACTACTTTTAAGCCTATTTTCGACAATTACGGCGCGTATGCCATCGGCTGCCTCGCTATGGATCCAAATAACTCAAATGTTGTGTGGACTGGCACCGGCGAAAACACACACCAGCGCGCCCTCGGCTATGGCAATGGCGTATTTAAAACCGAAGACGGTGGAAAAAGCTGGAAAAATATGGGCTTAAAAGATTCCCGCCAAATTGGTATGATACAAATTGATCCGCGCAACAGCAATGTCGTATATGTAGCTGCTGAAGGCTCGGTTTGGGGACCAAATGAAGAAAGAGGGCTCTATAAAACCGAAGATGGCGGAAAAACCTGGACGAAGATTCTGAATATTTCCGAAAATACCGGCATCAACAATGTCGTGTTGCATCCTGAAAATCCTGATGTTATTTATGCAACGGCAGAACAAAGACGCAGGCATTTCTTCACGAAGATTGGCGGAGGCCCTGAGTCAGCTTTTTATCGCTCGACAGATGCCGGAAAAAACTGGGACAAAATCACCAAAGGCCTCCCTTCAGCAGATATGGGCGGCATGGGCATCGCTGTTCCAGCGGGCAGCCCCGATGTAGTTTACCTTATTATTGAAGCAGCCGACGACAATGGCGGATTTTTCCGCTCAACAGACCGAGGTGTTTCCTTTGAAAAAATGAATAAATATAGCACCAGCGGACAGTATTACAATGAGTTAGTAACTGACCCAAACAATCCTGATGTGGTTTATTCCATGGACACATACACCCAAGTGACCAAAGACGGCGGAAAAACCTGGGACAATATCAGCTTGAACAAACGCCATGTAGACGACCACGCAATGTGGATTGATCCCAACGACAGCAATCATTGGATGATTGGCGGCGATGGCGGCGTTTATGAAACTTACGACAATGGCGCGCACTATATCCACAAAACTAACCTGCCTGTTACACAGTTTTATCGCGTAAATGTGGATAATACAGAACCTTTTTATTGGGTTTATGGCGGCACACAAGACAATAACAGCATGGGCGGCCCTAGCCAAAATACCAGCAATGGTGTGAGCAGCGACGAATGGATTGTAACACTTGGTGGCGACGGTTTTTGGCAAGCCATTGAAAAAGACAATCCTGATATCGTTTATTCGGCTTATCAATATGGAAACATCTTCCGTTACGACAAAAAAAGCGGTGAAAAAGTAAAAGTAAAACCCGAGCCACGTAAAGATGAGTTGCATTACCGCTGGAATTGGGATGCGCCATTTATTTTGAGCAACCACAACGCAACAACGCTATATATGGCTGCCAACAAGGTTTTTCGCTCCACAGACCGCGGCCAAAGCTGGGAAGTTATCAGCGAAGACCTCACCCGCAATGAAGACAGAAATCAGTTCCCAGTAATGGGCAAATATTGGCCATCTAATGCCGTAGCCAAAGACGTTTCCACATCACAGTGGGGAACTATCGTTTCATTGGCAGAATCACCACTCAAAAAAGGCTTGATCTATGTTGGCACCGACGATGGTCTTATTCAGGTTACTGAAGATGACGGCCAAAACTGGACAAAAATCAGCAGCTTCCCAGGCGTTCCAGAATATGCTTATGTGAGCGATGTGCTGCCTTCGCGCTTTGACGAAAATGTTGTTTTTGCTACCATTAGCAACCTGAAAAATGACGATTTCAAAGCTTACGTCTTGAAGAGCAATGACAAAGGAAAAAGCTGGACAAATATTTCATCCAACCTGCCAGAAGAAACCGTACACACTATAGCACAAGACTTTATAAAACCTGAACTGCTTTTTGTTGGAACAGAATTTAGTTTCTTCACCAGCGTTGATGGTGGCAATTTGTGGACAGAAATGGGCAGCGGATTACCCGATATTTCCGTGCGCGATATTGCTATCCAAGAGCGCGAGCACGATTTGGTTATCGCCACTTTTGGCCGCGGATTCTATGTCTTAGACAATTACAGTCCACTACGCGACATCACACCAGAGCAAATCAAGGCAGAAAAAGCAATGCTTTTCCCAGTAAAAGACGCGCTGATGTATGTGCAAACTGGTGGCCGCTATGGCACAGGAAGCACCTATTACCTTGCCGACAATCCTGAGTTTGGTGCTACTTTCAGCTATTACCTGCCGGAAGTGCCAAAAACGAAAAAGCAAGCACGTCAGAAAAAAGAAGCAGAACTTTTTAAAGAAAGCAAACCTATTCCGCAGCCAACAAAAGAAATGCTGCGCGAAGAAGCAGCCGAAATTGCTCCTTACCTTGTTTTCACCATCCGTGATGCTAAAGGCAACAGCATCCGCCGACTGTTTGAAAAGCCATCAAAAGGCCTGAACCGCATAAACTGGGATTTGAGCTATGAGATGCCACGCGCTCAAAACAACGACAAAGCCAGCTTTGAAGCCACAGGGAAAGATCGCTCAGGATTTTTTGCGCTGCCCGGTGATTATACCGTTGAAATGGCCATGGTTTATCAGGATTCAACAAAGCAACTTGCCGATCCTGTAAGTTTTAAAGCCGTAACGCTAAACAATAAAACCCTGGCAGTAAGCAATCCAGAATCGCTTGATCAGTTTTATAGCGATCTCACCGAAATACTTAAAGTGTATGAAATCACCTCAAACTATTTTGATGAATTAAACAAACGCAACGAAAATATCCGTCAAGCGCTGCACCAAATGCCGGAGCAATCACCTGCCCTTGAAAAGCAGACCCGAGACATTGCGAAAGAACTTTCTGACATCGAATTCGTGATGAACGGCACCGATGCTGTGGCCAGTGGTGAGGAAGTTCCGCCAGAACCAGTTTCATTGGATTACCGCTTAGGCACTGCCTTGTCAGGCACTTGGGGACATTCGGGCGAGCCAACACAAACCATGCTGAGCAATTACGAGATACTCAAAGAGGAGCTTCGGCCAATAATCGATCAGCTGAAAGCAATCGACAGTCAACTCGATAAAATTGACACAGCGCTGGACGAAATGAACGCGCCATATACACCAGGACGAATTCCACGCCTGAAATAAAGCATCACGCTGTTAAAAAACTGCCTTCGGAAACGGAGGCAGTTTTTTTTTGATCTGATGCACTTTTAGTGATTACAATAGGCTAGCTTTCTTAGGCTTCACACACGCTTTAGGTAGATTGCAAAAGTATAATCTCATTGTTATGAACAACTTGCTGTTAAAAAGTTTAAAGTTTTTTTTACAAATTATGTTATAAACTAAATTTTAGTGCATATCTTTACGGATCTTAAATTTTGTTTGCTGACAGATTAGTTTTCATGAAAATGCTGCCACCAATTATCTCAGATGAAAATTCCAATGCAACTGCATTTACCTATATGCTTTTTAACCAAGCTTTCTCAAAATTTAACTAAAAAACAATTAACCTTTAAAAATTTATTATTATGAAAAGAAAAGTACTTTTTCTATTTGCGATGCTGGCTATTATGAGCCAATCGCTATTTGCTCAGGCTCCTACTGATTGGACACAGCCAGTTGGTATGCAATACAGCATGCAAGTTGTTGCAAAATTGATGACCAATACAACCGAACCTACATACTCTGACGATCCGGATGATATGGTTGGTGCTTTTGTTGGCGATCCAGCCGTTTGTCGCGGTGTTGCATTACCCGATACAGATTATCGAATTTATTTAACTATTAACTCTGATATTGAGGTTGGCGAAATAATCACACTGAGAGCTTATCTTGCAGAACTAAATGCTTATTATACAATAAAAGCATATCAAAATGAAACTGATGCAATGGGTGGAGATGTTGATGATCAACTTACCGTTACCTTTGCGAATAACTCAACTACCTATGGAGACTATGCAAATCCTATTATTTTTGTCGCTGCACCTTTACAGTGGACAATAACCCCAACAATTGGTGGCGGATCAGGAACAATTGACCCCGATGATCCAATAACCGTTAATGATGGCGAGAACCAGTCGTTCACTATGAGACATACTTATGGTTATCATTTCACGACTGTTAATATTGACGATGGCAGCGGTGTTGTTGATGTTTACGATGAAAATGATTTAACGGCAGACAGTTTAACCTATGAATTCGAAAACGTAACATCTGATTGGTCAATCGAAGCCAATTTTGAGATAAATCAATATGATATAACTTTTAAATCTGGAGCCAATGGCCAATTGACAAGACCAACAACAGTACCATCAAATGGCACCGAATTTGCCTACTCCCCGGTAGATCACGGAACTGTTATGGAAGAAATTACAGCAGAGCCAATTGGCGACTTTGAATTCAGTAGCTGGAGTGATGGAGAAACAGATAATCCACGAACTATTACTGCCGAACATGACTCGACTCTAACAGCGCTTTTCTCGCCACTTGGCTGGACAACAACTGAAACCTATATGTTAACTATGAGCATCATTGGGAACATTGTAATTGATGGTGAAGTTTCAGTTAACCCGAATGATATGGTTGGTGCTTTTATTGGCGATCCAGCCGTTTGCCGAGGCGTTGCATCACCAAATGAAGATGGCCTTGTTTTTCTTAGCATTGGATCGGATCAAGCTTCTGGGGAAGAACTTACATTAAAGATATGGAAAAATGATGAGTCAGATGACTGTGATGCTTCGCAAAATATTATATTCGTCAGCAATCAACAACTTGGAACTTTTGACACACCTCATGTGTTTGAGTGCCAAATTACGTCGACAACTGATGTTCCTGTTGGTTACACCTGGTTTAGTGCCAATATCCAAACAAATACTGAAACCAATGCCTGGAATCCGAATAATTATTTCGCGGATGCCTGGGATCCAGACCCTGTTATAAATGACCGCATCATTGGGCAAACTAATTTTGCAGTATATGCAGCCGTTGGAGGCACTAATAAGTGGGTCGGTAGTTTAACCACTTTGGACCCCCATAAAATGTATCGCCTTTATAAACAAACAGCTTCAACCATAATCACATTAACTGGTTCAGCGGTAACCCCTAATACACCACCCATTACATTGAATGCTGGTTATACTTGGCTAGGATATCTTCCACGCGTAGATTTACCTATTGCTGACGCCTTGGTCAATTTAACAGATTTGGTTGCCGGCGACCGCATTATCAGTCAGAACAAATTTGCTATCTACAATGGAACCATCTGGCAAGGTAGTTTGCTAAGAATGTACCCTGGAAAAGGCTATATCGTGCAAATGGCTAATGGTGGCACACTCACTTACCCTCCACATACTTATGCAAAATCTGCTGTAGTTACTTC